>NZ_JBEXDZ010000053.1:0-55000 GCF_040606085.1 Streptomyces sp. NPDC005485
GGCACGGCACGGGGTGCGGCACGCGGCACGGCACGGGGTGCGGCACGCGGCACGCGGCACGCGGCACGCGGCACGCGGCACGCGGCACGCGGCACGCGGCACGCGGCACGGGCGCAGCACAGGGTGCGGCACGGGCGCAGCACAGGGTGCGGCACGGGGTGCGGCACGCGGTGCGGGCCCACCCACAGCCGTCCCACCGTTCTTCACCCACGCCGGGATCGCCACCACCCCGGCCACGGCGCAGCCGGTCCGCGTCCCTTCCCCGGGCCACCTGCCCAACTCCGGCCGAGGCGTAGTTCAGCCATGGGCGGCCCGCCAGTCGCCGCCCTCGATCAGCCTGCCGCGCGCCCGGAGTCGGGCGGCGACGGCGGGGGCGGCCACGTACACCCAGGCGCGCACGTCCGTGCCGTCCGGGCGCTCGACCTCCCGGGCCACCCGCTCGTACAGGTTGCCGGGGCCGCCCGGCACGAACTCCTCCAGCCGGTCGAGCGCACCGAGCAACTCCTCGTACGCCTCGGGCAGGGCGGTCACCAGTTCCCCGCACACCACCCCGCCCGGTTCCTCGACGGCGTACGGATAGCCGGGCCCGTCGTACAGCACCGCGCCGGTGAGCCGTCCGGGCTCCTCGGCCGCCGTACGCTCGCGCAGGAAGAGGTCGTGGTTGTGCTCGCCGGGGAGCAGGGTGCCGTAGACGAAGAAGGGCACGGTCACCCGCCAGCCTCCCCGGCGGCCTCCGCGGAAGCCTCCTCGGTGGTCTCCTCCTCGACCCACCGCAGATAGTCGGCGCTCCCCCGCACGATCGGCGTCGCGATGATCTCGGGGGTGTCGTAGTCGTGCGCGTGGCGCAGATACGACTCCAGGTCGTCATAGCGCGCGGCGGTGGTCTTGAACAGCACCTGCCACTCGGCGGCGGTCTCCACGACCCCCTTCCAGCGGTAGACGGACGTCACCGGCCCCGAGATCTGCGCGCAGGCCGCGGCCCGGGTCTCCACCGCGCCCCGGGCGAGCGCCTCCGCCTTCTCCGCGGCATCGGTGGTGGTCAGAACGGTGAGCCAGTCGACGGTGGCCATGGTCGAACTCCCTTCAAAGCCTTCGCAGAAACGATTCTCGCTCCCCAAACACCGCCAGACACCCACACACATCCGCCAGTGCGCGCTATGGACATGACATGTCATGGCCCCTTAACTCTCAGTCGACATCAGCGCCGCCCCCACGCGCCCCGAGGCGCCTTCCCGAGGAGACCGATGAGTCGGACAGGGCAGATACCGCAGATACGGCACATCCGAGGTTCTCGTCTCGCCGCGGCCGGCGTGGCCGTCACCACGGCCGCACTGCTGACCGCCGCGCTCTCCCCCGTCGCCACCGCGGCCGACAGACCGACCAGGGCCACCGCGCTCGACAACGCGGCGTCGGTACTCGTGGACTACGCCGCCCGTCTGGGCCTCACCTCCGCGCAGGGCACCGCGGTCCGGGACGTGGTCGTCGACGCGGACGGCACCCAGCACGTCCGCTACGACCGCACGTATCGCCAACTCCCGGTGCTGGGCGGTGACTTCGTCGTCCACCTGGCACCGAACGGCTCCTACCGCAGCGCCGACCGCGCCACCCGGAGCCCGCTCTCCCTCTCCACCGTCACGCCCGCGCTCGCCGCGCCGAAGGCGGCCGACCTCGCGGTGAACGCGCTGCGCGCCGCGAACCTCGGCGAGACGCTGAAGAAGGTGACCGCCAAGCCCCAGCTGGTCGTTGACGCCCTGCACGGCGCGCCGAAGCTCGCCTGGCGCACCGAGGCGGTCGCGCAGGACTCGCTCGGCAACCCGGTCGCGCGCACCGTGCTCACCGACGCCCGCACGGGTGCCCAGATCGACGCGTGGGACAGCATCGAGACGGCGACGGGCGACGGCAAGTCGCTGTACGGCGGCACGGTTGCGCTGGAGACGACCCTGTCCGGGTCGACGTACCAGCTGAAGGACCCGACGCGCGGCAACACCTATACCGGCGACGCCGCGAACAAGACGGACCTGTGCATCTTCGGGATCTGCATCAGCCGGGCCCCCGCGACGCTGTTCACGGACGCGGACAACCACTGGGGCACCGGGACGACGGCGGACCGCTCCACCGCCGCCGTGGACGCGCAGTACGGCACGAACGTGACCTGGGACTACTACAAGAACGTGCACGGCCGCAGCGGCATCGCGGGCGACGGCAAGGGCTCGTACAACCGCGTCCACTACGGCACGAACTACAACAACGCCTTCTGGGACGACAGTTGCTTCTGCATGACGTACGGCGACGGTGACGGGACCACGCTCGGCCCGCTCGTCGGGCTCGACGTGGCCGGACACGAGATGTCGCACGGCGTGACGTCGAAGACCGCGGCGCTGACGTACTCGGGCGAGTCCGGCGGCCTCAACGAGGCGACGTCCGACATCTTCGGCACCCTCGTCGAGTTCTACGCGAACAACTCCTCCGACCCCGGCGACTACCTCATCGGCGAGAAGATCGTCCGCTCCGGCTTCGGCAAGCCGGCCCTCCGCTTCATGGACAAGCCGTCGAAGGACGGCAACTCGGCGGACTGCTGGAGCAGTTCGGTCGGAAACCTGGACGTGCACTACTCCTCGGGCGTCGCCAACCACTTCGCGTACCTGCTCTCGGAAGGCAGCGGCGCGAAGACCGTCAACGGCGTCAACTACGACTCCCCCACCTGCAACGGCTCGACGGTCAACGGCATCGGCCACGACAAGCTCGGCAAGATCTGGTACCGCGCCCTGACCGTCTACATGACGTCCTCGACGAAGTACGCGGCCGCCCGCACGGCGACCCTGAACGCGGCGAAGGACCTGTACGGGGCGGGCAGTACGGAGTACAACGCGGTGGCGGCGGCGTGGAGTGCGGTGTCCGTGAGCTGACCGACCCCGCGAACAACGCCCTCGGGAGCAGCCCGGGACCGCTCCTCGCGACGCAGTGCGCGAGGAGCGGTCCGCTGCGACCCTCCGCTCAGTCCGTGTCGGAACAGAGGTCCTTGACGACGCGGAAGCGTTCGAGGACGGTCAGGGTCGTGTCGTCGACGGTGAAGCCGGGGTCGTCCATGGCCGCGCGCATCTCGTCGCTGTGCCAGAACGACTCATGGTTCGCCCGCCATTCGGCCACGTCGGCGTCCCCCTCGCCCTCGTCCACCACATGGGCGAAGTCCACCTCCGCGAGCGGCACGACCCGGATGCCGGTCGTCTCGATGACCGCGACCGCGCGATCGTCGGAGTCCACCACGACCGAGCGGCTCCCGACTTCGGGCAGCGGATCACCCTCGTGCTCATAGTCGGCGACGAGCCCCGTCGTGGAGGTCTTCGAGCCGTCGAGAATCGCCGCGACGAGACGGTCGCGCAGCGGCCCGGGGAAGCCGAACTCCGCCTTGCGGAGGGAGGAGATGGGGTCGGATGTCATAGGGGCACGGTAGCCAGTCGGCCCGCGCGGGCCACATCGGTTTTACGGCGGGCCCGAGCCCTGCTTGTGAGCCCCCTGCGAAGAGGCCTCCACCGCGAACAAGCCCTACGCCGCGTAGGACCGCACCCCCCGAGCGTCCCTCAGCGCCCGCCCCCACCACACCAGCTGGTCCAGCATGGTCTTCGCCGCGGCGGCCGGGGCGACGGTGTCGCGAGGTCGGCCCGTTTCGTCGAAGAGGGCGCTCGCCCCGTGGAACGACACCGTGTCGCGGACCGTGACCGCGTGGAGTTCGGCGAAGACCTGGCGGAGGTGTTCGACGGCGCGGAGGCCTCCCGAGATACCGCCGTAGGAGACGAGGGCGACGGGTTTGGCGCGCCATTGCGTGTAGTGCCAGTCGATGAGGTTCTTCAGGCCCGCGGGGAAGGAGTGGTTGTACTCGGGAGTGAGGACGACGAACGCGTCGGCGGCGTCCAGCTTCGGCGTGACCTCGGCGAGCGCGGCGGACGCCTCGGGCGAGCGGGCGAAGCTCATCGGGAGCGCGACCTCGGCGACGTCGATGACATCGACTGCGAGATCGTCGCGCTCGCGCACCTCCCCGAGCAGCCACTCGGCGACGACGGGACCGAAGCGGCCCTCGCGATTGCTGCCCACGACGACGGCGACGCGCAGCGGGCCCGGGGATGCGGAGGAAGCGGAGGAACCGGAGGAGGCCTGAGAAGCGGCGGAAACGTCCGCGGTGTTGTTCTTCATGCCGCCCAGCCTCGTACCTCAATCAACCTTGAGGTCAAGCCCGCCCCGCCGCCCCCCGGTCACCCGTTCACACGCGCCCCCCTCGCCCTTCGGGTTCTCCTCCCCGGCCCCTCTGCCGCACGCCGATGACCTGCTGGAACGGCCCGGCGCCCGCCGCCCGCACGCCCGCCCTGACGCCCGTTCACATCATTTCTGACGCACCCTCAGGAAGCGGACCCGCCCATGTGCCACTTACCTCGGTAGGACAGGGGCACGACCGACGCAGTGGCACATGGGGGTGCCGCGGGCCGCGCCCTCTCGGAGGAGCACCACGATGCGACGCACCGCCAGACGTACCGCCGGACGTCTCGCCCGGCCGCTGACCGGTACCGCGCTCGCCTTCGCCGCCGCGGGCCTCGCCGCCGCGCCCGCGTACGGCGGCGACACCGGCACCCTCGAGGTGTACCCCTCCACCGTCGTCCCGGGCGGGGAGGTCACGGTGAACACGGCGGCGTGCGGTGCGGACGGCACGGCGGCGGGCGACGCCAGCGCGGTGGGCGCGGGCACGTTCACCCTGGCGCCGAGCACGCACCACGAGGACGCGGTCGGCCAGTTCAAGGTGCCGCCGAGCGCGCAGCCGGGGACGTACGAGATCGTCGTGAAGTGCTCCGAGGGCGACACGCAGGTCACGGGTGACCTGATGGTGACGCTGACTTCCACGAAGGAGCAGGTGCACCCGAGAGGAAGTGTGAAGACGGGGGTCGGCGGCGCACTCGGCCCCGACCCCGTGCAGACCGCGGCGGGAGTGGCGGCGCTGGCCGTCGCCGCCGCGGGCGGTACCTGGCTCCTGCATCGCCGGGCGAGAGGCGACGGGATCTGACGGACACCCTCCGCTGTCCGTCCACCGGTACCGCCATCCCCTCCCCCTCCGGGTCCGACGCCCCTCGCGGCCCGGAGGGGGCGCGGGACCCAGTGACCCCAGAGGAGGAACACGTGCGCAGGTTCGGCAACACCGCCATAGCTTCCGTCACGGTGGTCGCCCTCTGCACCGGCGCATGGCTGCTGCGCAGCGGCGCCCAGACGCACGCACCGCCGCAGCCGTCGGCCGCGCAGGCGTCCACCGCACCGGGCCCGGGCACGGGCGGCACCGGCCCGGGCACCGATCACGGCGGTGCCCACTCCCACAAGCCCTCCGCGCTGCCCCCCTCCCCGCCCGACCGCATCCGCATCCCCTCCATCCATGTGAACGCCCCGCTGATGGGCCTCGGTCTCACCCCGCAGGGCAGCCTGGACGTCCCGCCGGCGGCGAAGAAGAACCTCGCGGGCTGGTACGAGGCCGGCACCACCCCCGGTGAGACGGGGACCGCGATCGTCGCGGGGCACGTCGACAACGCCGAGGGTCCCGCCGTGTTTTACGACCTCGGCGCCCTGAAGAAAGGAAGCACGATCGAGGTGGAGCGCCGCGACGGCGGCACGGTCCGCTTCTCCGTCGACGCGGTGGAGGTGTACGACGCCCGGAACTTCCCCGACGAGAAGGTGTACGGCGCCGCCCACCGCCCCGAGCTGCGCGTGATCACGTGCGGCGGAGGCTATTCGAAGGCGACCGGCTATCAGGGGAACGTCGTCGTCTTCGCCCACCTGACGGGTACGCACTGACCCGCTGACGGGCACGCACTGACCCGCTGACGGGCGCCCGCTGCCCCCGCGTCAGGCCACCCACTGGTTGTACGCAAGGTTCGCCACCAGCGCGAACACCACCGTCAACAGCACGACCCGGACGAACCCGCTCCCCTTCTTCAGGGCGGTGTGCGCGCCCACCATGCCGCCGACGAGGTTGAACACGGCCATCAGCGCGGCGAGCTGCCAGAACACCGTGCCCTTCCAGGCGAAGGTCGCGAGGGCTCCGGCGTTGGTGCAGCAGTTGACGATCTTGGCGGTGGCGGAGGCGGTCACCAGGTCCAGGTGGAGGAGCGCGGTCAGCGCGAGCACCAGGAACGTACCGGTGCCGGGCCCGATGAGACCGTCGTAGAAACCGATGCCGAGGCCCGCGAGACCGATGGCGGCGAGGATGCGGCGTGCGGAGACGGGCGCGGTCGAGGGTGCGGTGCCGAAGGCGGGGCGCAGGATCACGAAGGTGCCGACGCCGAGCAGCACGACCATGACGACCGGCTTCAGTACGTCGGTGCTGAGGCCGGCGGCCACGAACGCGCCGGCGGTGGAGCCGGCGAGCGCGGCGAGCCCGATGCGTACGGCGATCCCCACGTCGACCCTGGTCTTGCGCGCGTAGGTCACGGCGGCGCCCGAAGTGCCGACGATGGCCACGGCCTTGTTGGTGCCGAGGGCGAACGACGCGGCGGTGCCGCCGGGCAGCCCGAGCAGCAGCACCGGGAGCAGCAACAGCCCGCCGCCCCCGACCACGGCGTCGATCCAGCCGGCCGCGAGCGCGGCGACGCACAGCAGAACGACCATGGTCAGCGATATGTCGGGCATGATCGCGACCCTATGGACGGGATAGGTGTGCCGTCCATGAACCTGAGGGTCTTCTGAGGTTCAGCTCGCCGTCTCGGAGGCCTTGAGATAGCGCAGCACCGCCAGCACCCGCCGGTTCCCCGTCTCCGAGGGCGGCAGGTCGAGCTTGGCGAAGATGTTCGCGATGTGCTTCTCGACGGCTCGCTCGGAGACGGTGAAGGTCGCGGCGATGGCGTGGTTCGTGCGGCCCTCGGCCATCAGCGCGAGCACCTCGCGCTCGCGCGGGGTGAGCGTGTCCAGGGTCCTGGCCCGGCGGCTCGCGCCGAAGAGCTGCGCGACCACCTCGGGGTCGAGGGCCGTACCGCCCCCGGCGACCCGCTCCATCGCGGCCACGAACTCGCCGATGTCGACGACCCGTTCCTTCAGCAGATACCCGAACCCGGCGGGGTCGCCGAGCAGCTGGGCGGCGTACGCGGTCTCCACGTACTGCGAGAAGATCAGCACCCCGAGGCCCGGGTGATCCCGCCGCAGCCGTACGGCGGCCCGGACGCCCTCGTCGGTCTGGGTGGGCGGCAGCCTGATGTCGACGACGGCGACGTCCGGGCCGTGCTCGGCGACGGCGGCGAGCAGCGCCTCGGCGTCCCCGACGGCCGCCGCGACCTGCACACCGCGCAGCTGAAGGAGCTGGACGAGCCCGTCACGCAGAAGGGCCGAGTCCTCGGCGATGACGACGCGCACGGAAGCTCCTGTTCAGATGTACGGCCCAGGTGTACGGCCCAGGTGTACGGCTCGGATCCATGGGTCAGGCGTACGGCAGCTCGACGGTGACCACCGTAGGCCCTCCGGGCGGGCTGTCGCAGGTAAGTGTGCCGTCGACGGTGCGGACCCGGGTGAGCAGCCCGGTCAGCCCCGAGCCCGCGCCGATGACGGCACCCCCGCGCCCGTCGTCGTGGACGCGCAGCCGCAGCAGCCCGTCCCGGGCGGTCACCTCCACCGCGACCGTGGACGCCCCGCTGTGTTTCGTGGCGTTGGCGAGGAGCTCGGCGGTGCAGAAGTAGGCGATCGACTCGACGGCGGGGCTCGGGCGGTTGTCGATCCGGGCGGTGACCTCGACGAGGAGGGCGCTGTCGGCGGCGAGGGTGGCGAGGGCGGTGTCGAGGCCCTGGTCGAGTACGGGCGGGTGGATGCCCTTGACCAGGTGGCGCAGGTCGGCGATGGCCTGGGTGGCGTTGCCCTGCGCGGTGTCGACGACGGTGAGGAGCCGCTCCGGGGAGGCGCCCGCCCCGATCAGCTCGCGGATCATGGTGAGGTGCATGGCGAGGCCGACGAGCCTGGCCTGTGCGCCGTCGTGCAGGTCGCGTTCGATGCGGCGCAGGGTCGCCACCGCGTCGTCGACGGCGTCGGCGCGGGTCTCCTCCAGGGTGCGGATGCGGCGGTCGGCGGCGTCGGGGCCGAGCAGGGCGGTGAGCAGCAGGCGGTGCGGAGTGAGCGCCCTGCCCAGCAGCCAGGAGGCGGTGGCCAGGAGCAGCAGGCCGAGGGCGACGGGGATCAGCCAGCGCGGCCAGGAGTCCACCTGGAAGCCGAAGAACTCCAGCGAGACGCGCCGCTGCGTGCCGTCGGCAGCCCGCTCAGTCTGGTAGTTCCACCGTTTGAACAGCGGATGCAGGGTGAGCAGCACCCCGTAGGCGTAGCCGACGACGACGGCGACGTACGCGAGGACGCCGGTGAAGGGCGTCGTCAGCGCGCAGGCGACGGCGCGCCATCCGGTGCGGTCGGCGAGCACGGCCCGCCGCCAGCCCAGCAGCCCGGTGCTCGCGCGCCGCTCCGGCTCCTCGATCTCCCACCCCAGCAGGCGCCGCGCGAGTGCGCGTTGCAGCCTGCCCAGCGCGAGCGCTCCGCGCACGGTGGCCGCGACGAGCCACAGCCCCAGGGTGGTCACCGACAGGACGCCGCCGACCAGCAGCCCGGCCAGGGTCAGGGAGAACCCGGCCAGGGCGAGCGGAAAGGCGATCACTCCGTACAGGAGCGCCGCGAGGGCCCTGCGCCCGAAGGGGAAGGCCACGAGTGCGCGAAGGCGGTGCATGTCATCAACCTAGGAGAGACGGTCCGGGAGGGGTCCGAGTCGGACGGCCTACGAGAGGAGCGCCCTCGCGAGGCGGGCCTGCACGGCTGCCATTCCCCGACCCACCCACGGCATGATCAGCAGGAAGCCGAGCCCGCCGACGACGGCGTGGAAGGCCCAGGCGCCCGCGAAGGTGGGGCCTCCCCAGGCGTCGGAATAGTCGGAGCCCGCGCGCAGCGGCCAGCCGAGGTTCATCGGGACGATGGACCAGCCGTACACGGTGACGGCCAGCACCAGGAGGTTGAGCGGCGTCGCGACCAGGGCATGCACCAGCCCGCGCCCCGTGCCCCGGACCTCCACGCCCAGGAACCGCCGGACCAGCTCCCGCTGCCGGCGCCCGCCGCTGCGCCCGACGAGGGAGAGTGGGACGCACGCCACACCCACCGGCAGCGCGAGCAGCGCGTAACCGGCCCGGCGCCACGTCCCGGCGGTGAACGGTTCGCGCACGAGCCGCCAGGCCCGCAGCGAGGCGGTGTCGCGAACCGGGGTGCGAACCTGGAGGTTCCGGGTGGCGGTCATGGTGTGTCCCCCTGGTGAGAGTCGGGTGTGAGCCGGGCGTGAGCTGGTGGGATCCGACCTCTCCAGGGTTCCGTCCGCGCGGGCCGTACACGATGGTGCCTGCACGGAACCCGTCGGTTCGGTTAACCCCACCCCGTACCTCCCCGGCGTATCCCGCCGCACCTCACAGCACGCCACCGGCGCGTGTCCCGAACCCTCACACTCCCGTCGTGCTCTCGCTGAGGGCAGCGTTCCTCGTGGGAAACAGAGGTGATGCTGCCGGGTAACACCGGCATCGCACGCTGCGGTACATGACCTCGAATACGCGTGTGGTGGTGATCGGCGCCGGGCTCGCGGGCGTACGTCTCGCCCGGCGACTGGGTGAGCTCGGCGTGCCGGCGCTGCTGGTCGGCGAGGAGGAGCACAGCCCGTACAACCGGGTCCTGCTCGCCGAGGTGCTGGCCGGCCGCTACGCCCCCGAGGTGATCGCGCTGCCGACGCCCGCGCAACTGACCCGCGCCCGGGTGGCCGGCATCGACCGTGCCGAGCGGCAGGTGACGTGCGCCGACGGTTCGGTGATCGGATACGACACGCTCGTGCTGGCCACCGGCTCGAACGCCGTGCTTCCGCCCCTGCGCGGCCTGTTCACCCCCGACCACGAACTCCCCGACGGCGTCCACGCGTTCCGCACGATGGACGACTGCCTGGGCCTGTCGAAGGCCGTACGGCCGGGCATGCGGGCGGTCGTCATCGGCGGCGGGCTCCTCGGGGTGTCGGCCGCCCGTGCGCTCGCCGAGCGCGGCGCGCAGGTCGTCCTCGCGCAGCAGTCCGAGCGGCTGATGGAGCGTCAACTCGACCCCGGCGCCTCCCACCTGGTGCTGCGGCACCTGGAGGAGCTGGGCGTCGAGGTGCACACGGAGTGCCGGGTGCGCGACGTGCGCTGCGTCGGCGGCATGGTCCGTTCGGTCGAGATGGCCGACGGGTACGCCCTCGACGCGGACCTGGTGGTCCTCGCCTGCGGGGTCCACCCGCGTGTGGGCCTCGCGCAGATCGCCGGGCTCGATGTCCGCAAGGGCGTCGTGGTCGACGACGAACTCCGTACGTCCGACCCGCACATCCGGGCGATCGGCGACTGCGCGCAGCACGCGGACACGGTGTACGGGCTCGCGACTCCCGCCCTCGAACAGGCCGATGTACTGGCCGAGTTGCTGGCGAGCGAGGCCGGACACCCCGCGAACGGGACCGCCCGCTACACCGGCACCCGTTCCCTGACCCGGCTCACCCTGGCCGGCCAGGACTTCCTGGATCTCGCCGCCTTCGGCGAGCCCACCCCGCGTCCCGGCGACGACGTGATCCAGCTCGCCGACGCCACGCGCGGCACGTACCGCAGGGTCGTCGTCCGCGACGACCGCCTGGTCGGCGGCGTACTCGTCGGCGAACTCGGCACCGTCGGCGCGCTCGCGCGCGCCTGGGAGGGAGCAGAGCCGCTCCCCTCCGACGGCGGCCCTCTGCTCCACCTGCTCACCAACGATGGAGGCTCCTGATGACCACGACCGCAATTGTTGGGGACCAGCCCCGCCCCACGATCGTGCTCGTCGGCCATGGCATGGTCGGCCAGCGCTTCCTCGAAGCGCTCGCCGGGCGCGGCCTGACCGCCACGCACCGTGTGGTCGTGCTGTGCGAGGAGCCTCGCCCCGCGTACGACCGGGTCCACCTCACCTCGTACTTCTCCGGCACCACGCCCGAGGAACTCTCCATGACGGACATGGAGTTCATCAGCGAGCACGGGATCGAGCTGTACGTCGGCGACCCCGCGCAGTCGATCGATCGGGAGGCCCGCAAGGTGACGGCCCGGTCCGGTCTGGCCGTCGACTACGACGTCCTCGTCCTGGCCACCGGCTCCTTCCCGTTCGTCCCGCCCGTCCCGAACAAGGACGCCGAGGGCTGCTTCGTCTACCGCACGATCGAGGACCTCCTCGCGATCGAGGCGTACGCGAAGTCGAAGGCGACGACGGGCGCGGTCGTCGGCGGCGGTCTGCTGGGCCTGGAGGCGGCGGGCGCGCTCAAGGGTCTCGGACTCACCTCCCACATCGTGGAGTTCGCGCCCCGGCTGATGCCCGTCCAGGTCGACGAGGGCGGCGGAGCCGCGCTGCTGCGCACCATCGAGAACATGGGCCTGAGCGTCCACACCGGGGTGGGCACCCAGGAGATCGTGGTCGGCGAGGACGGCGCGGTCACCGGCATGAAGCTGTCCGACGGCTCCGAACTCGCCACCGACCTGGTGGTGTTCAGCGCCGGTGTCCGCCCCCGCGACCAGCTGGCCCGCGAGTCCGGCCTGACGGTCGGCGAGCGCGGCGGCATCACGGTCGACGAGCAGTGCCGCACGGTCAGCGACCCGCACGTGTTCGCGATCGGCGAGTGCGCGCTGGCGGCGGACGGGCGGGTGTACGGCCTGGTGGCCCCCGGTTACGAGCAGGCCGAGACGGTCGCCGCGACCATCGCCGCGGACGAGTCGGAGCAGCTGACGTTCACCGGCGCCGACCTTTCCACCAAGCTCAAGTTGCTCGGCGTCGACGTGGCGTCCTTCGGCGACGCGCACGGCACCGCCGACGACTGCCTGGACGTCGTCTACTCCGACTCCCGCTCCGGCCTGTACAAGAAGCTGGTCATCGGCCGCGACGGCACGCTGCTCGGCGGCATCCTGGTCGGCGACGCGGACGCGTACGGCACGCTCAAGGCGTTCACCGGCTCCGTCCCGCCGGTCTCGCCCGAGTCGCTGGTGCTGCCCGCCGGCGCCGGCGAGTCCGTCCAGCTCGGTCCGTCCGCGCTGCCGGACGACGCGATCATCTGTTCCTGCAACAACGTCCGCAAGGGCACCATCCGCGACGCGGTCACCGAGCACAACTGCACCACCGTGCCCGAGGTGAAGAAGTGCACCAAGGCCGGTACGACGTGCGGCAGTTGCGTCAAGGTGCTCGGTCAGCTGGTCACCGCGGAGCTGGAGGCCGGCGGCGTCGAGGTCGACAAGGGCCTGTGCGGCTGCTTCTCGCAGACCCGCGAGGAGCTCTACGAGATCGTCCTCGCCCTGCGCATCAACACCTACCAGGACCTGCTGGACCGCTACGGCCGCGACAACGCCAAGGGCGGCGACGGCTGCGAGGTCTGCAAGCCGGCGGTCGGCTCGATCATCGCCTCCCTCGCCCCGACGATCGGCGCGAGCGGCTATGTCCTGGACGGCGAGCAGGCGGCCCTGCAGGACAGCAACGACCACTTCCTCGCCAACCTGCAGAAGAACGGCTCGTACTCGGTCGTCCCGCGCATCCCCGGCGGTGAGATCACCCCCGAGGGCCTCATCGTGATCGGCGAGGTGGCCCGCGACTTCGGCCTCTACACGAAGATCACCGGCGGCCAGCGCATCGACATGTTCGGCGCACGCGTCGAGCAACTCCCGCTGATCTGGGCGAGGTTGGTGGACGCCGGCTTCGAGTCGGGACACGCGTACGGAAAGTCGCTGCGCACGGTCAAGTCCTGCGTGGGGCAGACCTGGTGCCGCTACGGCGTGCAGGACTCCGTCCGCATGGCGATCGACCTGGAGCTGCGCTACCGGGGGCTCAGGTCCCCGCACAAGCTCAAGTCGGCGGTCTCCGGGTGCGCCCGCGAGTGCGCGGAGGCCCAGTCGAAGGACTTCGGCATCATCGCCACCGCCAACGGCTGGAACCTGTACGTCGGCGGCAACGGCGGCGCGACCCCGCGCCACGCGGACCTGCTCGCGCAGGATCTGTCGGACGCCGAACTGGTCCGCCTGATCGACCGGTTCCTGATGTTCTACATCCGCACCGCCGACCGCCTGGAGCGCACGTCGACCTGGCTGGAGCGGATCCCCGGCGGCCTCGACCACGTGCGGGACGTGGTGGTGGAGGACTCGCTCGGCATCTGCGAGGAGCTGGAGTCCCTGATGGCCGCGCACGTCGCGAACTACGCCGACGAGTGGGCGACCACCATCACCAACCCCGACAAGCTCGCCCGGTTCGTGTCCTTCGTGAACGCGCCCGACACCCCCGACCCGGTCGTCGGCTTCGTCCCCGAGCGCGACCAGATCAAGCCCGACCTGCCGCTGCTGACCATCGGCCACCGTCCCCTGGAAGGGAGCGCCCAGCGATGACCCTGGCACTCGAAACGACCGACCTGAAGATCCAACTGCAGCTCGACGAGGGCTGGTTCACAGTCTGCGACCTGAGCGCACTGCTGCCGGGCCGCGGCGTGGCGGCGCTGCTGCCGGACGGCCGTCAGGCGGCCCTGTTCCGGGACCGCGCGGGAGAGCTGTACGCCATCGACAACCGCGACCCTTTCGGTGGCGCCGCCGTCCTCTCCCGTGGGCTGACGGGCACCCACCAGGGCCGCCCGTTCGTGGCCTCCCCGCTCCTCAAGCAGCGCTTCGACCTGGCGTCGGGGCAGTGCCTGGACGACGAGACGGTACGCGTCGCCACGTACGAGGTCCGGGCCTCGTAGAGCCGCCGCCCGACCGAACACTCTGTCTGACCGAACCTGACCGAACCCTCGCTTGACTGATCGTTCCAGAAATACCTAGGCTGCACGGTGTGGCCAGGACCAAGGAGTTCGATCCCGAAGCCGCGCTGCAGGCAGCCCTGGAGCTGTTCTGGCAGCGCGGCTACGAGGCGACGTCGATGTCCGACCTCGTCGAGCGCCTCGGCGTCGGCCGGGCCAGCATCTACGCGACCTTCGGCAACAAGCACGAGCTGTACCTGAAGGCGCTGGAGCGCTACCAGCAGGCACGTGACCCGCTGCTGCTGCGGGAGCTGTCCCAGCCGGGGCCGGCACTGCCCGCCGTCCGCGCGGTGGTGCGTCGTTTCGCCGACGAGGCGGCGACCGAAGGAAAGCGCCTGACCGGCTGTTTCGTCACCAACACGGCCGCAGAGCTCGCTCCCCACGATCCGGCCGCGGCCCGCCGGGTGGAACACAGCTGGGATCACATCGAGACGCTGTTCCACTCGGCGCTGGTGCGCGCCCAGGCCCAGGGGGAGCTGGCCGCCGACCGCGATCCGCTCGCCCTGGCCCGCATGCTGCTGGTGCTCCTACAGGGCCTGCGGGTCGTCGGCAAGGCGTCCGCGGACCCGGCCCGCGTCCGGGACGCGGCAACCCAGGCACTGACACTGCTGCACTGAATCCGGCACCTCGGCACCTCCGACGAGGTGCCTTTCCTACGCCTCCATATTGAACCGATCGGTCAAGAAAAAAGGGGAGACCATGACCAGCCGCTTCTCCGGCAGGACCGCCCTCGTCACGGGTGCCGGTACCGGCATAGGCCGTGCCACCGCCCTCGCGTTCGCCGCCGAGGGAGCGCAGGTCGTCGTGGCAGGACGCCGACCGGAACCGCTCGACGAGACCGTCCGCCTGATCGAGGAACACGGCGGCAAGGCCCTCGCGGTGACCGCCGACGTCTCGCGCCCGGCCGACGCCCAGGCCCTGGTCCGGGCGGCAGTGGACCGCTTCGGCTCGCTCGACGTGGCGGTCAACAACGCGGGCGTCTTCCGCGGCGGCCGCCCCCTGACCGAGCTGTCCGAGGAGGACTGGCGGACCCAGCTCGACATCAACGTCACCGCTGTGTTCCTCGCGCTCCGGGCCCAGGTGCGGCAGATGCGCACCCAGCCGTCCGGCGGCGCGATCGTCAACATCGCCTCCAACCTCGGCATCCACACCCGCCGCCCGGGGGTCGCCGCGTACGCCGCCTCCAAGGCCGCCGTCACCGCGCTCAGCCGGGCCGCCGCCCTGGACCACATCCGCGACGGCGTCCGTATCAACGTGGTCAGCCCAGGCGCCACCGCGACCGCCATGTCGCTGCGCCCGGGCGAGACGGAGGCCGACCGCGTCGAGCGGGTGAAGGGCGAACTGCCGCTCGGCCGGATCTCCGCCACCGAGGAGACGGCCGCCGCCGTCCTCTACCTGGCCTCCGCCGACGCGGCCTCCGTCGTCGGCACGGACCTGGTCGTCGACAGCGGCGGCTCCCTGTAACTCGGAGCAGTTCGGACCCGTCGGCCGGATCAGACCTTCAGGGCGTCGTACGTCACGCCCGGTGCGCGGCAGTACGAGAGGGGCGGCACCCCCGCACGGGTGCCGCCCCTCTTCTTTCGAACACCGGAGCCGTCGCCGATCGGTGAGGGTCGGGGACCGGCGGCGACTCCGGAGCTGTGGGTCAGCGGTGGTCGCTGCCCTTCGCCGTGCACGCCGCGCGGCCCGCCTCCAGACGCGCGACCGGAATCCGGAACGGCGAGCAGGAGACGTAGTCGAGTCCGACCTCGTGGAAGAAGTGGACCGACTCCGGGTCGCCGCCGTGCTCACCGCAGACGCCGAGCTTCAGGTCGGGACGCGTCTCACGGCCGGCCTTGACTGCGGACTTCACCAGCGAGCCGACACCGTCCCGGTCGATGGTCTCGAACGGGGAGACACCGAAGATGCCCTTCTCCAGGTACGCCGTGAAGAACGAGGCCTCCACGTCGTCGCGGGAGAAGCCCCAGACGGTCTGCGTGAGGTCGTTCGTGCCGAAGGAGAAGAACTCGGCGGCCTCGGCGATCTGTCCGGCGGTCAGCGCGGCGCGCGGCAGCTCGATCATCGTGCCGATGGCGAGCTTCAGCTCCGTGCCTGTGGCGGCCTGGACCTCCGCGATGACCTGGTCGGCCTCCTCGCGGACGATCTCCAGCTCCTGGACGGTGCCGACGAGCGGGATCATGATCTCGGCGCGCGGGTCGCCCTTGGCGTTCTTGCGCTCGGCGGCGGCCTCGGCGATCGCCCGTACCTGCATGGTGAACAGGCCGGGGATGACCAGCCCGAGACGGACGCCGCGCAGGCCCAGCATCGGGTTCGCCTCGTGCAGCCGGTGCACCGCCTGCAGGAGGCGCAGGTCGTTCTCGTTGGCGTCCTTGCGGGACTCGGCGAGCGCGACACGGACCGACAGCTCGGTGATGTCGGGCAGGAACTCGTGCAGCGGCGGGTCGAGGAGGCGGACGGTGACGGGCAGGCCGTCCATCGCCTTGAACAGCTCCACGAAGTCCGCCTTCTGCAGCGGCAGCAGCGCCTTGAGCGACTCCTCGCGTTCGGTGTCGGTGTCGGCCAGGATCAGCCGCTCCACCAGCTCGCGCCGGTCGCCGAGGAACATGTGCTCGGTACGGCACAGGCCGATGCCCTGAGCTCCGAACCGCCGTGCGCGCAGCGCGTCCTCGGCGTTGTCGGCGTTGGCACGCACCCGCAGGCGGCGGACCCGGTCGGCGTACCCGATGATCCGGTGCACGGCCTCGACCAGCTCGTCGGCGTCGTCGGCACCGGCGTGCATCCTGCCCTCGAAGTACTCCACGACCGGGGAGGGCACGACGGGGACCTCGCCGAGGTACACCTTGCCGCTGGACCCGTCGATGGAGATGACGTCGCCCTCCTCGACGACGTGCCCGCCGGGCACGGTCATCCGGCGGCGCTTGGTGTCGACCTCGAGCTCCTCGGCGCCGCAGACACAGGTCTTGCCCATGCCGCGCGCCACGACGGCCGCGTGCGAGGTCTTGCCGCCGCGCGAGGTCAGGATGCCCTCGGCCGCGATCATGCCGTCGAGGTCGTCGGGGTTGGTCTCCCGGCGGACCAGGATGACCTTCTCGCCGGAGCGCGACCACTTGACGGCGGTGTACGAGTCGAAGACCGCCTTGCCGACCGCCGCACCGGGCGACGCCGCGATGCCCCGGCCGACCTTCTCGACCTTCGCGTCCTCGTCGAAGCGCGGGAACATCAGCTGCGCGAGCTGGGCGCCGGTGACGCGCTGGAGCGCCTCGGCCTCGTCGATCAGACCCTGGTCGACGAGTTGCGTGGCGATGCGGAAGGCCGCACCGGCCGTGCGCTTGCCGACGCGCGTCTGGAGCATCCACAGCTGACCGCGCTCGATGGTGAACTCGATGTCGCAGAGATCCTTGTAGTGGTTCTCCAGGGTCTCCATGATCTGCATCAGCTGGTCGTACGACTTCTTGTCGATCTGCTCCAGCTCCGCGAGCGGGACCGTGTTGCGGATGCCCGCGACGACGTCCTCGCCCTGCGCGTTCTGCAGGTAGTCGCCGTACACGCCCTGGTGGCCGGAGGCGGGGTCACGGGTGAAGGCGACGCCGGTGCCGCCCCCGATCGATGTAGCCGTCGGGCCCAGGTTGCCGAAGACCATCGAGCAGACGTTGACGGCCGTGCCCAGGTCGCCGGGGATGCGCTCCTGGCGGCGGTAGAGCTTGGCGCGGTCGGTGTTCCAGGAGTCGAAGACCGCGTGGATGGCGAGGTCCATCTGCTCGCGCGGGTCCTGCGGGAAGTCGCGGCCGGCCTCGGTCTTGACGATCTTCTTGAACTTGGTGACGAGCTTCTTCAGGTCGGCCGCTTCGAGGTCGGTGTCGACCGTGACCTTCTTGGCCTCCTTGGCCGCCTCCAGGGCGTCCTCGAAGAGCTCGCCGTCGACGCCGAGGACCGTCTTGCCGAACATCTGGATGAGACGGCGGTAGGAGTCCCACGCGAAGCGGTCGTCGCCGGCCTGCTTGGCGAGGCCCTGCACCGACTTGTCGGAGAGCCCGATGTTCAGGACCGTGTCCATCATGCCCGGCATGGAGAACTTCGCGCCGGAACGGACGGAGACGAGCAGCGGGTTGTCGGCCTGCCCGAGCTTCTTGCCCATCGTCGCTTCGAGGGCGTCGAGGTGCGCACTCACCTCGTCACGCAGTGCCGCCGGCTCATCGCCACTGTCGAGGTACGTCTTGCACGCCTCGGTGGTGATCGTGAAGCCGGGAGGGACGGGAAGGCCCAGGTTGGTCATCTCGGCGAGGTTGGCACCCTTGCCGCCGAGCAGGTCCTTGAGGTCCTTGTTGCCTTCGGTGAAGTCGTAGACGAACTTCGCTGCGTGAACACCACTGTCGCCGCTCTCAGCTACGTGGGGATCTTTGTTTTCCGACACGGGTCCGACTCCTCGAGGACGCGGTGGCTGCCCTGACGACGGGGAACATACCCAGATCGAAGGCGTCTGGGTACGTCCACTTGCGCGTCATACGGCCGTAACCACTCGTCCGCCACCGGATCGAAAGTCAAGGACTGGCAAGTATGAGCGAGCCGATGTTTTCACCTCTTGAATGAATCAAGAACCGGAGACCCGCTATTCCGCTCACTTGAGCACCCTTCAGCACGCCTGAGTTCACCCCGTGAACGATCAAGGGGTGGCACTCAGTGCCACCCCTTAGGGAAGTGCATCCGCCCAAGATCCGCTCATCTGAGCGAAAGGCTTATCAAGCGTGGCGAGAATCACGCAGCTCGAAGCGACCGGATTTCACCATGCGGACCCCTCCCCGGACAGGAAACCGGGACGTCACACGCCGAGCGCGACCAGCCGTTCCTCGACCCGCTCGGGCGCGTACAGGTACTCCACGACCAGCGCCCCGGCCCCCACCAGCCCGGCCCGTTCGCCGAGCCGTGAGGTCACCACGTCCAGATGAGCGGTGGAACGGGGCAGCGCCCGCTGGTACAGCAGTTCGCGTACGCCCGTGAGGAAGGGAGTTCCGGCCAGATCGCCGGCGATCATCAGCACGCCGGGGTTGAGCAGGGTCACCACGGTCGCCAGAACGTCGCCCACGTGCCGTCCGGCCTCCCGGGCGAGCGCCATCGCCTCCGGGTGCCCGGAGGCCAGCAGCTCGCGCACATCCGAGCCGGACGCGGCCGGCACCCCCGCCTCGGCGAGCCTTCGCGCGACGGCGCCACCGCTCGCCACGGCGGCGAGACAGCCGTAGGACCCGCACTTGCACAGCGCGTCGGCGCCCTGCGGCACACGGATGTGCCCGATGTCCCCCGCGCCGCCGTCGATGCCCCGGTAGACGGACCCGCCGACCACGACCCCGGCGCCGATACCGGTCGACACCTTGACCAGTGCGAAGGCCGAGCAGTCCGGGTATCCGGTGCGCTGTTCGCCGTACGCCATCAGGTTGGCGTCGTTGTCCACCAGGACGGGGAGGTCGGGGCGGGCACCCGTGTGCTCGGCGAAGGCGCGGCCGAGGCGCCCTCTTATGTCGTAGCCGTCCCAGCCGGGCATGATCGGCGGCTGCACGACACGGCCGGTGTCGCTGTCGACGGGCCCCGGCACCGCGAGCCCGATCCCGCACACCGCGCCCACCGGCCGCCCGGCCTTCTCCACCAGCTCGGCGAACCAGCGCCCGAGTTCGCCGAGCACGGCGTCGGGGCCGTCCTCGACGACCAGGACACCGGAGCGCTCGGCCAGGATCTCGCCGGTCAGGGTGAGCACGGCGGCGCGGGCGTGCCGGGTATCGAGGTCGGCGGCGAGGACGATCGCGTGGGCGTCGTCGAATTCGAGAGTGATGGAGGGGCGGCCGCCCAGCGGGGAGTCGACCGGACCGCCGGCGCCCTCGCGCAGCCAGCCCGCACGGAAGAGCCGGTCGAGCCGCTGGCCGACGGTGGCCCGCGACAGACCGGTGGCCTGTTGCAGCGCGCCGCGCGTCGTGGCCCGGCCGCTGCGCACCAGTTCGAGCAGTTCTCCGGCGCTCGCCTGATTCCCGGCTCTCACTGTTCTGTCCGCCCTTCCTGTCATGCGCACCCTCTTGCGTTCCTCAACTCTGCATTACATATTGAGTTTTGCGTGTTAAATAGACGTAACCCTACGGTAGCTACTGCCTAACCGGCCGACCGGACGTCATCGGGGAGACCTGAGTGGACCGCACGACCCAGCTCACCGCGCAGCGCACGGGCCACACCGCCCCCGCGCGCACCACGGGCGATCCCCTGCGCACCTCCCGCTCACCGTCGCCGGCCGGTCCGGGTGAGATCGTCCGATCCGGGACCGATGTATACGATCCGGCGACACCGACGGGACCGTCGGCTTCGCTGCACCGGCGGGCGGCGCGGGTCCTCGAGGACAACTGGACGGGCACGTCCACGGTCCCCTCGCGCGGCCTGTACCCGCACCAGTGGTCGTGGGACTCGGCGTTCATCGCGATCGGCCTGCGCCACCTCTCCCCACTGCGGGCGCAGACGGAGCTGGAGACGCTGCTCGACGCCCAGTGGGCGGACGGCCGCATTCCGCACATCGTCTTCAACCCCTCCGTCCCGCTCGACGCGTACTTCCCGAGCCCCGACTTCTGGCGCTCCTCGACCGCGGGGCGCGCTGCGGGCGCCCCGCGCACCGTACAGACCTCGGGCATCGTGCAGCCACCGGTGCACGCGCTCGCCGCGTGGCTGGTGCACCGGGCCGACCCGGGCCTGTCGCGGGCGCGCGGCTTCCTCCCCCGGATGTATCCCCGCCTGGCGGCCTGGCACCGCTATCTCCTGCACCGCCGGGACCTGGGCGGCGGCGGCCTCGCCTCCGTGGTCCACCCCTGGGAGCAGGGCATGGACAACAGCCCCTGCTGGGACGCCCCGCTCAGCCGGATCACCCCGGCCCCGCCACGCTCCTTCCGCCGCGCCGACCTCGACCACGGGGCCGCCGAGGACCGGCCGACGGACCTCGACTACGGCCGGTACGTACGCCTGGCGGCCGACTACCGCGACGGCGGATACGCCGACGGGGGCGGGGAGTTCGCGGTGGAGGACCCGGCGTTCAACGCCCTGCTCATCGCCTCGGAACACGCCCTGGCACGCATCGCACAGGAACTCGGCGCGGCGGGCACGGCCCGGCACGCCCGCGCCGAACGCCTGACGGCGGCACTGGTGGAACGGCTGTGGGATCCGGCGGAGGGCATGTTCTTCTGCCGCGACGTGTACGCGGACCGCACGGACGGCGACCGGCCGGCGGAACACCTCGATCGGCAGCCGGGACGCCGTGGTCGGCGGGCGGGGGACTCGGACCGGCGCGGGAGCCGGGGGGCGGCGGAGCGGGACGGGTGCGCCGGGGCACTGATCCCCGAGCGCGGTGTCACGGGGCTCGTCCCGCTCCTGCTGCCCGCGCTGCCGCGCTCCGTCGCCGCCACGCTCGTCCGCACCGCCGAGGGGCCGCACTTCGGCCTCGGCGGCGCCACCCGGCTCGTCCCGAGCTACGACCTGACCGGCGAGGCCTTCGACCCGCACCGCTACTGGCGCGGCCCGGCCTGGTTCAACACGAACTGGCTGCTGGAGCGCGGGCTGCGGCTGCACGGCGAGCACGGGCGCGCGGAGGCACTGCGGGCCGCGCTGCTCGGCACGGCCGACGAGTCGGGGTTCGCGGAGTACGTGGACCCGTACACCGGCGAGGGCTGCGGCGCCCGGGGCTTCAGCTGGACGGCCGCGCTGACGCTGGACCTGCTGCACGACCCCTCGGGGGCGGAGCCCGTCGTGTCCCGCACGGGGCCTGGCGCGTTCGACACGGCACACGGCGCATCACAGAGGTGGCACGGCTCATCCGAGACGGGCACCAAGGGAGGGGACCGGGGATGACGGACCGGCAGCATCTGCTCGTGCACGGCGGGACGTTCGCCGCCGTGGGCGACGGCGGGGACATCAGCGGAGTGCGCGGCGGCAGCTCTCCGGACGGCTTGTTCGTACGGGACGCCCGCCATCTCAGCCGCTGGCAGCTGACCGTCGACGGCGCGGTGCCCGAAGCGCTCACGCCGGTCGCGGACGGCGACACGGCGCGCTGTGTCCTGGTGCCCCGCGGCGGCCGTACGGAACCGCCCGCGTACACGCTCTTCCGTGAACAGGCCGTGTCCGACGGCGCGTTCGTGGAATCCCTGCGCGTCACCAGCAACCGCCCGGCACCCACCACGGTCCGCATCGCGGTCACCGCGGACGCCGACTTCACGGACCAGTTCGAACTGCGCTCGGACTACCGGACGTACGCCAAGAACGGCGTCGTCCGCCAACGCCAAGTCCTCGACGACGGAGTGGAGTTCAGCTACCGGCGCGGTGAATGGCGCTCCCGTACGACGGTCACGTCCGACCCCGTTCCCGAGGCCGTGGAGGAGACCGGGACGGGCGCCCGCCGCCTGGTCTGGACCCTGGACCTGGAACCGCACGCCTCCGCGGAACTCTCCCTGCGCGTGGCGGCGCAGCCGCACGGCACCTCGCGCCCCCCGGAGGTTCCCGCGTCCCCCGCCGCCGCGACGCAGCAACTCCTCTCCCTGGAGGACGAGTTCACCACCGGCGTCCCCTTCCCCACCGGCTGGCCGGAACTGTCCGCGGCCTGCTCCCGGGGCCTGTCCGACCTGGCGGTGCTCCAGGTCCCGGCGACCGGCCCGGACGGCGAGGAGCTGATGGTCCCCGCGGCCGGAGTCCCCTGGTTCCTCACGCTGCTCGGCCGGGACGCCCTCCTCACCTCCCTCTTCACGCTCCCCTACCGCCCCGAACTGGCCGCCGCCACCCTCCCCGCGCTCGCCGCGACCCAGGCGACCGAGACCGGCGCGGGAACGGTGGCCCAGCCGGGCAAGATCGTGCACGAGGTACGGCACGGCGAGCTGGCCCACTTCGGGCAGGTGCCCTACGGCCGCTACTACGGCTCGGTGGACGCGACCCCGCTCTTCCTCGTCCTCCTCGGCGCCTACACGGAACAGACCGGCGATGTGACCCTGGCCCGCCGTCTGGAACCGCACGCGCGGGCGGCGATCGGCTGGATGCTGGACCACGGCGGCCTGACCTCCCGCGGCTACCTCGTCTACCGCGCGGACGGCGGCGGCCTCGCCAACCAGAACTGGAAGGACTCCCCGGGCGCCATCTGCTCGGCTGACGGCAGCCGCCCCACCGGGTCGGTGACGGCCTCGGGCGCCCAGGGGTACGCGTACGACGCCCTGCGCCGTACCGCCCAGCTCTCCCGTACGGTCTGGGGCGACGAGGTGTACGCGGCTCTCCTCGAACAGGCCGCCGGTGACCTCCGCGACCGCTTCCAGCGGGACTTCTGGATGCCCGAACACTCCTTCCCCGCCCTGGCGTTGGACGGTGACGGCCACCAGGTCGACGCGCTGGCGTCGGACGCGGGCCATCTCCTGTGGTCCGGGCTGCTGGACAAGGAGTACGGCGAACTCGTGGGCCGCCGCCTTCTGGAGCCGGACTTCTTCTCCGGCTGGGGCGTCCGCACGCTCGCCTCCGGCCAGCCGGCGTACCACCCGCTCTCCTACCACCGCGGCTCGGTCTGGCCGCACGACAACGCCCTCATCGCGCTGGGTCTCGCCCGTTACGGCCTCCACGACGAGGCCCGTACGGTGGCTCACGCCCTGGTCGACGCCGCCACCGCCGCCGGCCACCGCCTTCCGGAGGTCCTCGCGGGCTACGGCCGCGACACCCACCCCGAGCCGGTCCCCTACCCTCACGCCTGCGTACGCGAGTCCCGCTCCGCCGCGGCCCCGCTGGCCCTGCTCACCGCCGTGGGCGGCGCGTAACGCCTCCGCCGAAGCCACCGGCCCCGGGGCACCGTTCCCTTCCACGCTCACCCGGGGGTGGGTGGGCAAACCCCTCTCACCCCTGGTCTGAAACGCTCACCCGGGGTGGGCGGGCAAACCCCGGGCACCCCCTTGCTTTGCTCGGTTACCCGGGGTTGATGCCGGCCGGGGGTGGGTCACGCAGCCCGGCGTTCACGGGGTGCCGCTGCGCCCACCCGTGCCGCCCCTAGCGGCACGATTGCCCGCAGTTGGGCGCGGCTTCGCCGGCCACCCGGCGTCACACACACCCGCCGCTGCTGGGTGGGCAGCCGTCCCAGCCACACGCGCGCCCGCAGCGTGGGCGGGCAGCCGCACAATTGCCCGCAGCTTGAGCGACTGCCACCCGCAGTCGCGTACGCGCGAAGGGTCCGTGCCGGTACGTCTCTGCCCGTCGCGTAGCCGGCCCCCAGCCAAGTCACGCCGTGCTCGGGTGCCGGGCAGTACGCCCACGCGGCGACGGGCAAGACGTACCGGCACGGACCCGACCCACAACACACCCCCCTGCGAACGGCGCCCACGCCAGCAAGAGTCACCCCCCGGACGTATCCAGCTCCGCATCCTCACTGACGCCCGCGCAGTCGTACGGATCCTTGAGCCAGCCGTCCGGCAGGACCACCCGGTTGTTGCCCGACGTACGCCCACGTGGGCCGTCCGCGCCCGTCGCCGGCCAGGCCTGGTCGAGGTCCAACTCGTCCAGCCCTGAACGGAGTTCGGACAGCGCCGAGGTGATGGCCAGCCGCTTGCGCATCTCGGAGCCGACGGCGAACCCCTTCAGATACCAGGCCACGTGCTTACGGAAGTCGATGACACCCCGTGCCTCGTCCCCGATCCACTCACCGAGCAGCGTCGCATGCCGCACCATGACATCCGCGACCTCCCGCAACGTCGGACGCGCGTAAGCCTCCGGCTCCCGCCCCTCGAACGCCGCCACCAGGTCCCCGAACAGCCAGGGCCGCCCCAGGCACCCGCGCCCGACGACCACCCCGTCGCACCCGGTCTCCCGCACCATCCGCACGGCGTCCTCGGCCGACCAGATGTCCCCGTTGCCGAGCACGGGAATCTCCGGCACATGCTCCTTCAGCCGCGCGATCGCGTCCCAGTCGGCCGTACCGCCGTAGTGCTGCGCCGCCGTCCGCCCGTGCAGCGCGATCGCGGTGACGCCCTCCTCGACGGCGATCCGCCCGGCGTCGAGGTAGGTGATGTGATCGTCGTCGATGCCCTTGCGCATCTTCATCGTGACCGGCAGATCGCCCGCCCCCGACACGGCCTCCCGCAGGATCGCCCGCAGCAGGTTCCGCTTGAACGGCAGCGCGGACCCGCCGCCCTTGCGGGTCACCTTGGGCACGGGGCACCCGAAGTTCAGGTCGATGTGATCGGCGAGCCCCTCCTCCGCGATCATGCGGACGGCTTTCCCCACCGTGGCCGGGTCGACGCCGTACAGCTGGATCGACCGCGGCTTCTCAGTCGCGTCGAAATGGATCAGCTGCATGGTCTTCTCGTTGCGCTCGACCAGCGCACGCGTGGTGATCATCTCGCTGACGAAGAGCCCCTTGCCACCACTGAACTCCCTGCACAGCGTGCGGAAGGGCGCGTTGGTGATCCCGGCCATGGGCGCGAGAACGACGGGTGGCTGGACGGTGTGCGGACCGATCGACAGCGGGGACACGGGAGCGAGAACGGGCGTGGGCATTCCCCCATTGTCACGCACGCGGGGAGGTGCCCGGCGAAGTTGCCGGGCAATGATCATGTAACACTCATTAGTTAGACGCACTATCGAAACGGGCGTACGATGACGCGCATGCCCGAGCTCAGCCACCGCCGCCGCATGCTCGTGCTCGCGATCTGCTGTATGAGCCTGCTGATCGTGAGCCTCGACAACACGGTGCTCAACGTCGCCCTGCCCTCGATGCAGAAGGACCTGCACGCGAGCGTGGCAGGCCTGCAGTGGACGATCGACGCGTACACCCTCGTCCTCGCCTCCCTGTTGATGCTGGCGGGCTCGACGGCCGACCGCATCGGCCGTAAGAAGATCTTCAAGGCGGGCCTGGTCCTGTTCACCGTCGGCTCGGTCCTCTGCTCCCTCGCCCCGAACCTGGAGTCGCTGGTCGCCTTCCGCATGGTGCAGGCGGTCGGCGGCTCGATGCTGAACCCGGTGGCGATGTCGATCATCACGAACACGTTCACGGACCCCCGCGAGCGGGCCCGGGCGATCGGCGTGTGGGGCGGCGTGGTCGGCATATCGATGGCGGCCGGCCCGATCGTGGGCGGACTGCTCGTCGACTCGGTCGGCTGGCGCTCGATCTTCTGGATCAACCTCCCGGTGGGCCTCGCGGCTCTGCTCCTGACCCTGCGCTACGTCCCCGAGTCCCGCGCCCCCAAGGCCCGCCGCCCCGACCCGTTCGGCCAGTTCCTGGTGATCGCGCTGCTCGGCTCGCTGACGTACGCGATCATCGAGGCACCCAGCTCCCCCGCCCTGCGGACGCTCGCCTTCGCCGCCGTCGCCCTCGCCGCGCTGGCCGGCCTGCTCCGCTACGAGCCCCGCCGCACCGAACCCCTCATCGACCTGCGCTTCTTCCGCTCGGCACCGTTCAGCGGAGCAACGGTCATAGCGATCAGCGCGTTCGCGGCGCTGAGCGGCTTCCTCTTCCTCTCGACGCTCTATCTGCAGAACGTACGGGGCCTGGACGCGCTGCACGCGGGCCTGTGGATGCTGCCGATGGCGGTGATGTGCTTCGTGTGCGCGCCGCTGTCGGGACGACTGGTCGGCAGCCGCGGTCCGCGCCTCTCGCTGCTGATCGCGGGAGTGGCGACCACGGCGAGCGGAGTGCTGTTCGCTGGCTTCGAGGCGGAGACCTCGAACGTCACGCTCGTCCTCGGATACGTCCTCTTCGGCGTCGGCTTCGGCTTCGTGAACGCCCCCATCACCAACACGGCCGTCTCCGGGATGCCGCGCTCCCAGGCGGGCGTGGCCGCGGCGGTGGCGTCGACCAGCAGGCAGATCGGCGGCACGCTCGGCGTGGCCGTGATCGGCGCGGTACTGGCTTCCGGGGTGGGCTCGTCCCCGTACCGGGACGTGTTCGTGTCGGCGGCCCGCCCCGGCTGGTGGATCATCACGGCGTGCGGCCTCGCGGTGCTCGTCCTGGGTGCGCTGACCAGCGGAAAGTGGGCCCGAAGGACGGCGGAGCACACGGCGGAGCGCCTCCAGGAGAGGGAAATCGGCCAACCCGCCGCTTCACGAGCCTGACCCGCCCCCCACCCCCGCGCCGGCACCCTCCCGCTCCCCCTCCAGCGCGATCCGCCGAAGCCGCTCCAGCCGCGCCCGGGACTCCTCGTCGGCAGGCGCGTACGTCACCATGCGGGGCCCGCTGTGCGGTCCGAGCCACAGGTCGGTGTGGTCGAGGGTGAGCAGCCCGACGTGGGCGTTGCGGAACTGCTTGCGTTTGGTGCGGGCGCCGATGACCTCGTGCCGCTCCCAGGCCTCCCGGAACTCCGGGGACTCGGTGTTCAGCCGCTTGAGCAGGATCTTCCAGGCGGGCTCGGCGAGATGGTCGGCCATCGCGCCGCGGAACTTGGCGGCCATGAGCCGCATGGTCTCCTCGCGCTGGACGAGGGACGCCTGCCAGTCCTGGTTGGTGTAGCACAGGAGCATGCAGTTGCGGTCCGCCACCGGCACGGCGTCGAGGTCGCAGAGCAGCAGCCGGTAGGTGCTGTTGTACGCGAGGATGTCGTAGCGGCTGTTCTGAATGCAGGCGGGGATCGGCTCCAGCTGCTGCAGCAGGATGCGCTGCGCGTCGGTGACCGAGGGGCAGCTCGCGCCGGGCGCGGGGTCGACGGACGCGGCGAGGTTGAAGAGGTGGGCGCGTTCGTTGACGTCGAGCAGCAGCGTGCGGGCCAGCGCGTCGAGCACCTGGACGGAGACCTGGATGTCCCGCGCCTGTTCCAGCCAGGTGTACCAGGTCACGCCGACCGCGGAGAGCTGTGCGACCTCCTCGCGGCGCAGGCCCGGGGTGCGCCGGCGGCGGCCGCGGGGCAGGCCGACCTGCTCGGGGGTGATGCGTTCGCGGCGGCTGCGCAGAAACGCGGCGAGCTCGTGCCGCCGGATCTCGGACGCCACGGACGCCGAGGGCCCCGAGGGCGCCGAACCCGCGGGGGCGTCCGAACGCACCGACGCCTGTGCCGTATGTGCTGCCACCTGTGCCCTGTCTGCCACGGTCGTCATCCCCCCAGCCTGCCTGACCCCTCACCCTGTTTCCAGGTACCGGTTCTACCAGGATAAAGAGACTCTGGTACCAGCCTGAGCACCGAGCGACGCTGTCCTACGTGACCGAAACCCGAACCGGACCCATCACACCCACACCCACACCTACACCAGTCCGCCCGGCCGCCGCCCCACCCGTCCTCGGCGGCCTCGGACTCTTCACCGTGCTGCTCGGTGCGGCACTTCCGCTCATCGACTTCTTCATCGTGAACGTCGCCCTGCCGACGATCGGCCGGGACCTGCACGCGAGCGAGGCCGTCCTCGAACTCGTCGTCGCCGGGTACGGAGTCTCGTACGCCGTCCTCCTCGTCCTGGGCGGGCGCCTCGGCGACCTCTTCGGGCGCCGTCGGCTCTTCCTCGGCGGCATGGCCGCCTTCGGCGTCACCTCGCTCGCCTGCGGCCTCGCGCCGAGCGCCTGGACCCTGGTCGCGGCGCGTGTGGCGCAGGGCGCGGCGGCCGCGGCGATGCTGCCGCAGGTGCTCGCCACCATCCAGTCGACGACCACCGGTCCGCGCCGCGCCAAGGCCATGGGCCTGTACGGCGCCACAGCCGGGCTCTCCATGGTGGCGGGCCAGATCCTGGGCGGCGTACTGGTGGCCGCCGACATCGCGGGCACGGGATGGCGCTCGGTGTTCCTCGTGAACGTGCCCGTCGTGGTCGTCGGCCTGTCCCTGGCCGCCCGCGCCGTGCCCGAGACGCGCTCGCAGCGCCCGGAGCCGATCGACGGCGCCGGCACGGTGCTGCTCGCCGTGGCGCTGCTGACGCTGCTGGCCCCGCTCACCGAGGGCAGGGCGGCGGGCTGGCCGCTGTGGACCTGGGTGGCGCTGGCGGCGTTCCCGTTCGCGGCGGCGGCGTTCTACTTCGTGGAGCGCCGAAAGGACCGCAGCGGCCGTACGCCGCTGGTGCCCCCGAGCCTGTTCGCCACGGTGTCGCTGCGCCGGGGTCTGATCCTGATCGTGCCGTTCTCGATCGGCTTCAGCGGCTTCATGTTCGTGATCGCGGTGGCGCTCCAGCGCGGTGCGGGCCTCGGCCCGGTACCGGCGGGTCTCGCACTCGCGCCGATGGCAGTCGTCTTCTTCGTCGTCTCGCTCTGCGGTCCGCGGCTCGTCGCCCGGTACGGCACCCGCGTGGTGACCGTCGGCGGTCTGATCCAGGCGATCGGCGTGGCCCTGCTGGCACTCGCCGCGTGGCGGTCGTGGCCGGACCTGGGAGTGCTGGAGCTGCTGCCGGGCGCCGCGGTGGCGGGCGCCGGTCAGGCCCTCCAACTCCCCGTCATCTTCCGGATCATCCTCTCCGAGGTCCCGCCCGCACGGGCCGGTGTCGGCAGCGGCGTGATGATCACCACCCAGCAGTCGGCCCTGGCCCTCGGTGTGGCGACCCTGGGCACCCTCTTCCTCGGCCTGGTACCGGGCATGGGTATGCGGGACGCCCTCGTGACGACCCTCCTCGTCCAGCTGGCAGCCGTGGCCCTGACCACGGCCCTCAGCCTGCGTCTGCCTCGAACGGTCAGCTAGGACCTGTCCGGCCGATCATGCCGCAGACGCGGGGTGTGGCACGCACATCGGCCGGACAGGTCCTGGGTCCGGGAGTTCACTAGGGTGACGGCATGGCAGTGACACGCGACGACGTTCCCTCCCGGGAAGCCGAGGAGGGTGACAGTGAGCCGGACAGGGCCCTGCGCCCGCCGACGCTCCTCGCCCTTCCCTCCTATCTGGCGGGCCACGTCGCCCGGATCGGCCATCGCGCGCTGGTCGAGGCGCTCAAGGAACACGACCTCCGTCTGCCGCACTTCGCGGTCCTCGCGGGCCTCGGGGACTTCGGCCCGCTCGCCCAGCACGAACTGGCCGACCGCCTCGACCTCAACCGCAGCCATCTCGTCGGCTATCTCGACGAGGTCGAGCGGCAGGATCTCGTACGGCGGGTACGGGACCCCGCGGACCGGCGGCGGCAGCGGGTCGCGCTCACCGCGGGCGGTGAAGTGCGGCTGGCCGAGCTGAAGACGGTGGCCGACCGCTCGCAGGCCGACTGCCTGGGCGCGCTGTCGGGGGCCGAGCGGGAGACCCTCACCGCGCTGCTGCGCCGCGTGGTGACGGTGGACGACGCGGGACGCGGAAACCCTTCCCGTTGATCTTGCCCATGCTGCACACTCCTTGCTGCGCAAGTGGCGCGGTACCGCGCGCCGCCACCCGGAGGCCGGAGGCGTCATGCTGCAGATCAACACGAGCAAGGTGAGCCGGTGGGACCAGCACGGCCGTGAGCACGTCGTCCATGTGCAACGTGCGGGCGTGCAGCGGACGATCAGATGCGACACCTGCGGCTGGCGCAAGGGCGCGCAGTTCCTGCCGTGGCTGAAGGCGGAGGAGCACCTCGCGGAGGCGCACCAGGCGACGGTGGACCCCACGGAGGGGTAGGGCGCCGGACATCCGGCGCCAACGTCGAGGCACCGCAAGGCTGTTGGGGCGCCGGAAGAAACACCGGACGGAATGCCCGAAGCCCCCGGTTCCGTGCGGAACCGGGGGCTTCGGGACGAACGCGGAGGTGTCAGCAGCCGATCAGGCGGCTGGCGAGGTAGCCCTCGATCTGGTCGAGGGACACGCGCTCCTGCTTCATCGAGTCGCGCTCGCGGACCGTCACCGCGTTGTCGTCGAGCGTGTCGAAGTCGACCGTGACACAGAACGGCGTACCGATCTCGTCCTGGCGGCGGTAGCGGCGGCCGATGGCGCCCGCGTCGTCGAACTCGATGTTCCAGTGCTGGCGCAGGGCCGCGGCGAGGCCCTTGGCCTTCGGGGAGAGCTCGGGGTTGCGCGAGAGCGGCAGGACCGCGACCTTCACCGGGGACAGGCGCGGGTCGAGGCGCAGCACCGTGCGCTTCTCCAGCTTGCCCTTGGCGTTGGGCGCCTCGTCCTCGACGTACGCGTCCAGCAGGAACGCGAGCATCGCGCGGCCGACACCGGCGGCGGGCTCGATGACGTACGGAGTCCAGCGCTCGCCGGCTTCCTGGTCGAAGTAGGAGAGGTCCTGGCCGGAGGCCTTGGAGTGCGCGGAGAGGTCGTAGTCCGTGCGGTTGGCGACACCCTCCAGCTCGCCCCACTCGTTGCCGCCGAACTGGAAGCGGTACTCGATGTCGGCGGTGCGCTTGGAGTAGTGGGAGAGCTTCTCCGCCGGGTGCTCGTACCAGCGCATGTTCTCCTCACGGAGACCCAGGCCGCGGTACCAGTTCCAGCGCTGCTCCATCCAGTACTCCTGCCACTTCTCGTCCTCGCCCGGCTTGACGAAGAACTCCATCTCCATCTGCTCGAACTCGCGGGTGCGGAAGATGAAGTTGCCGGGCGTGATCTCGTTGCGGAAGGACTTGCCCATCTGCGCGATGCCGAACGGCGGCTTCTTGCGCGAAGCGACCTGCACCTGGGCGAAGTTGGTGAAGATGCCCTGCGCGGTCTCGGGGCGCAGGTAGGCGACGGAGCCGCTGTCCTGCGTGGGGCCGAGGTGCGTGGAGAGCAGGCCGGAGAACTGCTTGGGCTCGGTGAACTGGCCCTTGTTGCCGCAGTTGGGGCAGTTGATGTCCGCGAGGCCGTTCTCCGGGGCGCGGTTGTGCTTCGCCTCGTAGGCCTCCTCCAGGTGGTCGGCGCGGTAGCGCTTGTGGCAGGAGGTGCACTCGGTGAGCGGGTCGGAGAACGTGGCGACGTGGCCGGAGGCGACCCAGACATCGGTGGCCAGGATCACCGACGAGTCGAGACCGACGACGTCCTCACGGGAGGTGACCATGTAACGCCACCACTGGCGCTTGATGTTCTCCTTGAGTTCGACGCCGAGCGGGCCGTAGTCCCAGGCGGCACGCTGTCCTCCGTAGATCTCACTACAGGGGAAAACGAAGCCACGGCGCTTGCTCAGGCTGACGATGGTCTCGATCTTGTCGGCGGCCACGGTGCTCTCTTCATTACGAACGGACGGCAGCGAATGACTCAGGTTACCGGCGGGGCCCACCCCTGTATCAAATCGGTTCGCCTCTAGATCGTTGTTGACAATCGTTTCCAGTTTTGTTGAAAATGACTGTCATGAACGTACGACGACGCCTCATATCCGGGTCCGCGGTCCTGGCGGCCACCGCCCTCGGGCTCGGAACCCTCTCCGCCTGCTCCGACTCCTCCGCGGCCGACAACGGCGGGAAGCTCGACGTCGTGGCGTCGTTCTATCCGATGCAGTACCTCGCCGAGCAGATCGGCGGGAACCTGGTGAGCGTCACCAGCCTCACCCAGCCCGGCCAGGAGCCGCACGACCTGGAGATCAGCGCGAAGCAGACCGCGCAGCTCCAGGAGGCGGACGCCGTGCTCTACCTGAAGGGCCTGCAGCCGGCCGTCGACGACGCCGTGGCGCAGTCCGAGGTCAGGACCAAGGTCGACGCCGCGTCGCTGACCAGCCTGGAGAAGCACGGCAACGAGGTCGGCGGGCACGCGGCCGAGCACGACGATCACGCGGGCGAGGAGTCCGGCGGCACCGACCCGCACATCTGGCTCGACCCCGTGAAGTACGCCGAGGTCGCGAGCGGGGTCGGCAAGGCCCTGGAGAAGGCCGACCCGGACCATGCGGCGGAATACAAGAAGAACACCGCGGCGTTGGTCAGGAAGCTCGACGGCCTCAACACCCAGTACGAGACCGGGCTGAAGAACACCGAGACGAAGGTCTTCATCACCACGCACGCCGCCTTCGGCTACCTCGCCGAGCGCTACGGCCTCACCGAGGAGGCCATCACCGGCCTGGACCCGGAGTCGGAGCCCAGCGTGAACCGTGTGAAGGCGCTTGAGAAGATGGCGAAGGCCGACGGCGTCACGACGGTGTTCTACGAGACGCTCGTGAGCGACAAGACCGCCAAGACCGTCGCCCAGGACGCGAACCTCAAGACGGACGTCCTCGACCCGATCGAGGGCATCACCGGCAAGTCCAGGGGCAACGACTACATCCAGGTCATGGAGTCGAACCTGAAGGCGCTGCGGACGGCCCTCGGCGCGAAGTGACCTACGAACGATGGAGGACGGCGGCATGAGCGAGTCCGTCATGAGCGAGTCCCTCGGGGACGAGCCCGTCATTTCCCTGCGCGGAGTGACCGCGGAACTCGGCTCGCGCCCCGTCCTGCGCGGGATCGACCTCACCGTTCACCGCGGTGAGGTCGTCGCGCTGCTCGGCGCCAACGGCTCCGGGAAGTCGACCGCCGTACGCAGCGTGATCGGTCAAGTCCCGGTCAGCAGCGGCGAGATCGAGCTGTTCGGCACCCCGCGGCGGCGTTTTCGTGAGTGGCGGCGCGTGGGATACGTGCCGCAGCGCACCACGGCCGCGGGCGGCGTGCCCGCCACAGTGAGCGAGGTCGTGTCCTCCGGCCGGCTCTCCCGCAGCCGCTTCGGCGTGCTGCGCAGGGCCGACCGTGAGGCCGTACGCAACGCCCTGGAGCTGGTCGGGATGGCGGACCGGGCCAAGGACCCCGTGGAGGCCCTCTCCGGCGGCCAGCACCAGCGGGTGCTGATCGCCCGCGCCCTCGCCTCCGAGCCCGAGCTGCTGATCATGGACGAGCCGATGGCCGGCGTCGACCTGGCCAGCCAGGAGATCCTCGCGCGGACCCTGCGCGAGCAGGTCGCCCGGGGCACCACCGTGCTGCTCGTCCTGCACGAGCTGGGCCCCCTGGAGCCGCTGATCGACCGTGCGGTCGTCCTGCGCGACGGCTGTGTGCTGCACGACGGCCCGCCGCCCAAGGCCGTCGGCCAGCACGCCCTGCCCGGCCACGACCACGTCCACCCGCACGCGGCGTCGGACTCCGAACCGATCCGGACGGGACTGCTGAGCTGATGGACATCCTCGACTACGCCTTCATGCAGCGGGCGCTGCTGGCCGCCGTCCTCGTCGGCATCACCGCCCCCGCGATCGGCATCTTCCTCGTCCAGCGCCGCCAGGCCCTGATGGGCGACGGCATCGGTCACGTGGCGATGACGGGTGTCGGCCTCGGCTTCCTGCTGTCCAGTTCGCCGGTGTGGATGGCGACGGCCGTCTCGGTCGTCGGCTCGGTCCTGATGGAGCTGATCCGCTGGTACAGCAGGACGCGCGGCGACATCGCGCTCGCGCTGCTCTTCTACGGCGGCATGGCGGGCGGCGTGATGCTGATCAACCTGGCGCCGGGCGGCTCCACGTCCAACCTGAACTCGTACCTCTTCGGCTCGCTGTCCACGGTCTCGGAGCAGGACGTGACGGCGATCTCCCTGCTCGCGGCCTTCGTGGTGCTGGTCACCGTCGGGCTGCGCCGCCAGCTGTTCGCGGTCAGCCAGGACGAGGAGTTCGCGCGGGTGACCGGGCTGCCGGTGCGCGCCCTGAACCTGCTCACGGCCGTCACCGCGGCGGTCACCGTGTCGGTGGCGATGCGGGTGGTCGGGCTGCTGCTGGTCTCCGCGCTGATGGTGGTGCCGGTGGCCGCCGCGCAGCAGCTCAGCCGCAGCTTCGCGGCGACGTTCGCGATCGCCGTGGCCATCGGCGTCGCGGTGACGCTGGGCGGCACCACGACGTCGTACTACAAGGACGTTCCGCCCGGGGCGACGATCGTGCTGATGGCGATCGGTGTCTTCCTGCTGCTCAACGCGCTCGCGGCCCCGCTGGCCCGGCGCAAGGCGCGGGCCCTGGCGGCCGAGCAGGCGGCGGCCGGCGCGGACCCGGCGGAGTGTGCGATTCCGGCCACCCGCGCTCCGACGGGAAAGGTCGGCGTCTGACCGCGCACAGTCCGGCCTGGCACAATGGCCGGGCAAGGGCAGACGTGAGGAGGCAACGGTGACAACCGCTGGATCGCCCGTACGCGGCCGTTCCACCCGGCAGCGTGCCGCCGTGGCGGCGGCGCTCGACGAGGTGGACGAGTTCCGCAGTGCGCAGGAGCTCCACGACATGCTCAAGCACAAGGGCGACTCGGTCGGGCTGACCACCGTCTACCGCACGCTCCAGTCCCTCGCCGACGCCGGCGAGGTCGACGTCCTGCGTACCTCCGAGGGCGAGTCCGTCTACCGGCGCTGTTCCTCCGGTGAGCACCACCACCATCTCGTCTGCCGGGTCTGCGGCAAGGCGGTCGAGGTGGAGGGTCCGGCCGTGGAGAAGTGGGCCGAGGCGATCGCGGCGGAGCACGGCTATGTGAACGTGGCGCACACCGTGGAGATCTTCGGCACATGCGCCGACTGCGCGGCGGCGAAGGGCTGACGCCACCGCCCCTCGGATTTCAGACGCGGGTCAGGTTGCGGTCGAGGAGGGCCCGCAGCCGGTCCACGTCGGCGGGGTGCTGCACGGCACGCTTGGGCAGCACGGTGAAGCCGACGGCGTTCCTGTCGGCGCTGAACAGGGCGAAGACGTCCGCGGTCTCGCGGTAGCGGGGCTGTGCGACCCAGTTGACGGTGGCCGTGGTGTTGTCGGTGGCCACGGCGACCCCGGCGTCCGTTACGGTCACCCGGAAGGTGCCCTGCCGCTCGGCGAGGCGGAAGACCTGCCGCGCCTGGAGCCAGGGCGTCAGGGAGAGCAGCGCCACCGTGCCGACGATCCAGATCAGCGGGAACATCTCCACTCTGTTCCCGGCCAGCGCGACCCCGGCCTCCGCGAGAACGAAGACGGCCGCGAAGCCGATCACCCAGAACCTTGTACGGCCCGCCCGGCTGATCCGCCTGCGCGCTCGCAGCGCCGACGTGAAGTCCGCGACGCTCGGCAGGTACGCCAGTTCGACCGATTCCTGCACGTCCGGCCGCACATTCTGCTGCGCGCCCTGTGCGGCTTCCCCACCCATGTCCATGAGCCGGGATCGTAATGCCCTTCGTCGAGCGCCCTCGGCGAGGGGTGCGGTAGAGGGATAACCCTCGACTCATCCCGCTACCGCTGACATGCGCTGGTCAATCGTGCGACCCTCCCTCCAGTTCTCACACAGGTCCCGCACACACCCGGACCCAGCCTGGGTACTGCACGGCACCGCCCCGCACCGCACTGCTCAGCTCGTCCCGGGCAGCACACCTCCGTCTGCCCGGGCTGTCACCGGTCGCCGAGGCGCGGCCGTCGCAGTAGGAGTACGAGTGAGACGAACCCCCCGTAGAGCGGCCGCGGCCGGAGCCCTGGTGGCCGCCGCCTCCCTTCTGACCGTCGGTATCCAGACGGTCCCGGCGACCGCCAAGCCCGCCGCCCCCCACCCCAGCCCCCTGCGCACCGGGGGCCTGGAGGCGAAGCTCACCCCCGCCCAGCACGCGACGCTGCTGAAGAGCGCGTCGAAGAAGACCACGGCGACCGCGCGGTCGATCGGTCTGGGCACCAAGGAGAGGCTGGTCGTCAAGGACGTCGTCAAGGACAACGACGGCACCGTCCACACCCGTTACGAGCGCACCTACGCCGGTCTGCCGGTGCTCGGCGGTGACGTGATCGTGCACACCCCGCCGGCCTCCCTGGCCTCCGGCACGGTGAGCACCACGTTCAACAGCAAGCGCACCGTCAAGGTCGCCACGACCACCGCGGCCGTCACCAGATCCGCCGCGCAGAGCAAGGCGCTCAAGGCCGCCAAGGACCTCAAGGCGGACAAGCCCACCGCCGACAGCGCCCGCAAGGTGATCTGGGCCGGCAGCGGCACCCCGAAGCTCGCCTGGGAGTCCGTGATCGGCGGCTTCCAGGACGACGGCACGCCCAGCAAGCTGCACGTCATCACCGACGCGACCACCGGCAAGGAACTCCACCGCTACCAGGGCGTGGAGACCGGCACCGGCAACACCCAGTACAGCGGCACGGTGTCGCTGAGCACGACCCTGTCCGGGTCGACGTACCAGCTGTACGACACCACGCGCGGCGGCCACAAGACGTACAGCCTCAACAACGGCACGTCGGGCACCGGCACCCTGATGACGGACTCCGACGACGTGTGGGGCACCGGGTCCGGGTCCAACACCCAGACCGCGGGCGCGGACGCGGCCTACGGGGCCCAGGAGACCTGGGACTTCTACAAGAACACCTTCGGGCGCAGCGGCATCAAGAACGACGGGGTCGCGGCGTACTCGCGCGTCCACTACAGCTCGGCGTACGTCAACGCCTTCTGGGACGACGACTGCTTCTGCATGACCTACGGCGACGGTTCGGGCAGCACGCACGCGCTCACCTCGATCGACGTCGCGGGTCACGAGATGAGCCACGGTGTCACCTCCAACACCGCGGGCCTGGACTACAGCGGTGAGTCCGGCGGTCTCAACGAGGCGACCTCCGACATCTTCGGCACCGGCGTGGAGTTCTACGCCAACAACTCCTCCGATGTGGGCGACTACCTCATCGGGGAGAAGATCGACATCAACGGCGACGGTTCGCCGCTGCGTTACATGGACAAGCCGAGCAAGGACGGCGGCTCCGCGGACAGTTGGTACTCCGGGGTCGGCAACCTGGACGTGCACTACTCCTCGGGCCCGGCGAACCACATGTTCTACCTGCTCTCCGAGGGCAGCGGCAGCAAGGTCATCAACGGCGTGACCTACAACAGCCCGACCTCCGACGGCGTGGCCGTCGCGGGCATCGGCCGGGCCGCGGCCCTGCAGATCTGGTACAAGGCGCTGACGACGTACATGACGTCCAGCACCAACTACGCCGGGGCGCGCACCGCCGCACTGAACGCCGCGACGGCGCTGTACGGCTCCGGCTCCACCCAGTACGCGGGGGTGGCGAACGCCTTCGCCGGCATCAACGTGGGCAGCCATGTCACCCCGCCGACCAGCGGTGTGACGGTCACCAACCCGGGCAGCCAGTCGTCGACCGTCGGCACCGCGGTGAGCCTGCAGGTCTCGGCGAGCTCGACCAACAGCGGCTCCCTGTCGTACGCGGCGACCGGCCTGCCGACGGGCCTGTCGATCAACAGCTCCACGGGCGCCATCACCGGCACCCCGACGACGGCCGGCAGCTACAGCACCACCGTCACGGTGACCGACAGCACCGGCGCGACCGGTACGGCGTCCTTCACCTGGACCGTCAGCTCCACCGGTGGCGGTTCCTGCACCTCGGCGCAGCTGCTGGGCAACCAGGGCTTCGAGTCCGGCAACACCACCTGGACGGCCACCAGCGGAGTGATCGACAACTCCAGCAGCGAGGCGGCCCACGGCGGCTCCTACAAGGCGTGGCTCGACGGGTACGGCTCCACGCACACCGACACGCTGTCCCAGTCGGTGACGATCCCGAGCGCCTGCACCGGCACCACGTTCACGTTCTACCTGCACATCGACTCGGCGGAGACGACCACCAGCACGCAGTACGACAAGCTGACGGTCACCGCCGGTTCGACGACTCTGGCGACCTACTCGAACCTCAACAAGGCGACCGGGTACGTCCAGAAGTCGTTCAGTCTCTCGGCGTTCGCCGGTTCCACGGTCACCCTGAAGTTCAGCGGCGTCGAGGACTCCTCGCTGCAGACGAGCTTCGTGGTCGACGACACGGCGGTCACCACCAGCTGACGCTGTCGCGTCGGGCCAGGTTGCGGTCGAGAACCGACCGCAGCCTGGCCACGTCCGCGTCGGCGCCGCGTTTCGGCAGCAGGACCGGCACGGGCGAGGCCGGGTCGAGGAGGACGAAGGTGCGGCGCGTCTCGGCGCAGCGCTTCACCTCGGCCCAGCGGGTCATGGTGCCGGCGCCCCGGTCGGTGGTGACCCGCACGCCCCACCCGTCCACGAGCGTGCGGTGCTCGCCCCGCGCCGCCGCCCGCCGATGGAAGTGGTGGGCCTGCAGCCACGGCAGCACCACCATGCCGAGCAGGGCCGCGCCCGGCATGGCGAGGGCCATCGGCCGTACGGTGCCGCCGAGGAACAGGGGCACCGCGCCGACGAGGATCCCGAGCCCGGCGGAGCCGAGGAGCAGCCGGCGGGCGAGGCGACCGGCGGCCGAGGCCTTCGCGTGGGCGCGGAACGCCTCACGGAACTCCCCCGCCGTCGCGACGTACACCAGCTCGACTCTCTGCCGGTCCCCGTCCCCGTCCCCGTCCCCGTCGGCCATCGGTTCAGCCCTCCTCGGGCCGGCCCTTCATGGCCTCTTCCATCTCCACGAGCTTCTCGTTGGGGACGGCGCCGCCGAAGCGGCGGTCGCGCTGCGCGAACTCGACGCAGGCGCGCCACAGGTCGCGGCGGTCGAAGTCGGGCCACAGCACGTCCTGGAAGACCATCTCGGCGTAAGCGCTCTGCCAGAGAAGGTAGTTGGAGGTGCGCTGCTCACCGCTCGGCCGCAGGAAGAGGTCCACGTCCGGCATGTCCGGGTAGTAGAGGTACTTCGCGAACGTCTTCTCAGTGACCTTCGACGGGTCGAGCCGTCCGGCCTTCACGTCCTCCGCGAGGGCGAGGGCCGCGTCCGCGATCTCGGCACGGCCGCCGTAGTTCATGCAGAAGTAGAGCGTGAGCCTGTCGTTGTCCTTGGTCTGCTCCTGGGCGATCTGGAGCTCCTTGGCGACCGACTTCCACAGCTTGGGCATCCGGCCCACCCAGCGCACCCGGATGCCGAGGGCGTCGAGCTGGTCGCGGGTCTTGCGGATGAAGTCCCGGTTGAAGTTCATCAGGAAGCGCACCTCGTCCGGCGAGCGCTTCCAGTTCTCGGTGGAGAAGGCGTACAGCGAGATCGCGCCGACGCCCATCTCGATCGCGCCCTGCAGTACGTCGAGCACGCGCTCGGCGCCGACCTTGTGCCCCTCGGTGCGCGGCAGCCCGCGCTCCTTGGCCCAGCGTCCGTTGCCGTCCATGACGATCGCCACATGGTTGGGGATCAGCTCACCCGGGAGCTTCGGCGCGCGGGCGCCCGACGGGTGCGGCTCCGGCGTTTGGTACTCGCTGCGCCGGCGCCCCAGGAACCCGCGTACGACCATGTGCTTCTCGTCTCCCTCTTGCTTGTGTGTGGTGCTTACTTCTCTACGAAACGCAGGGAGCGCAGACCGCGCTCAAGGTGCCAGTGCAGGTACGCCGACACCAGCCCGCTGCCCTCCCGGACATGCCGCGGCTCGCACGCGTCCGCGGTCTCCCAGTCTCCCGTCAGCAGTGCGCCGAGGAGTTCGAGGGCCCCTGCCGAGGGTACGACGCTGCCGGGCACCCGGCAGTCGGCGCAGACGGAACCTCCCGCGGCGACCGAGAAGAACCGATTCGGTCCCGGCATACCGCACTTCGCGCAGGCGCTGAAGCTGGGCGCGTAGCCGTTCACGGCGAGGGAGCGCAGCAGGAAGGCGTCCAGGACGAGGTGCGGTTCGTGCTCGCCGCGCGCGAGGGTGCGCAGCCCGCCGACGAGCAGCAGGTACTGCTGCACCGCGGGCTCGCCCTCGTGGTCGGTGAACCGCTCCGCCGTCTCCAGCATCGCCGTACCGGCCGTGTACCGCGCGTAGTCGGTGACGATCCCGCCGCCGTACGGAGCGATCGTCTCGCTCTGCGTGCACAGCGGCAGCCCGCGCCCGACCAGCTCGCTGCCCCGCGCGAAGAACTGCACGTCGACGTGGGAGAACGGTTCGAGCCGCGCCCCGAACTTCGACTTGGTCCGCCGCACACCGCGCGCTACGGCGCGTACGCGGCCGTGACCGCGGGTGAGCAGGGTGATGATCCGGTCCGCTTCACCCAGCTTCTGGGTGCGCAGCACGATGCCGTCATCCCGGAAGAGACTCATCGCGCACCCCCGCGGGCGTCCTGCTGGGGGTACGGCCCGCGGCACAGCCGCAATCGGACGGGGTGTCCCCCGGGAGAACGCAGCATGATCCGGTCCGCTTCACCCAGCTTCTGGGTGCGCAGCACGATGCCGTCGTCGCGGAACAGGCTCATGGGGCCATTCTCGCGTACGGAATCAGCGAGCGTGGTCGGGGCGGCCGATCGTCTCCCACGGGGCCATGTTCCAGGGGCTGGACCTGTTCGCCGGATCCAGCAGCGACCTCAGATGCGCGTCGGACACCGCCTGCGGCGCGGGCGGGTCCGGGTCCCCCCTGTCCTGGAGGTTGTCGCGCCAGACCATCCGCCCCAGCAGGTAGTGCTCGGCGTACTCCTTCCACGAGGTGTACGACCGCACCACCGACGGCACGATGTTCTTCAGCGCCGTCCATGTGTCGGCCTCGCTCAGCATCCCTGCCGCGAAGCCCCTGCGGGAGATGTCCACGTACAGGCCCGCATCCCACGCGAGCGGCTCCACGCCGAGCCGCCGCCGCGCCCCCGCGCGGTAGCCGCTCCGCGCGAGGTCGTCGAGCCGGTCGACCAGTTCGGCACGCGAGGTGATCTCCCACTGGTCGGCCAGCCACCGGCGGGCCTGCTCGTCGTCGATGCGGGTGAACGGGTACAGGGTCGTCCGCGAGGCGTCCCGGTCCCGGTTCACCGGGGCGCTCAGCGACACCATCCACAGCTGGTGCATGGTGAGGGGAACGGGGTACTTGCGCACGGCCTTCGGCCCGCGACGGTTCCATATCGCCATGCGGCCGCACCCTACGTCACCCCGGGTACGGCCCGGTCAAGGGACCTCACCGCGGCTGCGCGCATTGGCGTACGCCGTCGCCGCGCTGAGCCGTTCCGCCAGGGTCGCCCTGCGCACGTCCTCCGGTGCGCAGTCCCACTCCCTGCCGCCGCCGTACGGTCTCAGCTGGACGTACGGTCCCTCGTGCCCCATGACCACTCCCACTCTTCCGGTACGGGTGTCCACCACGTACGAACTGACCGGCGGCTTCACCGCAGCGCCGCCAGGAGCTTCGCCGCCGTGTCGAGGGAACATCCGCCCAATTCCACCAGCGGACAGGGTGCCTCGCGCGCCAAAGTCGCTGGGTCGATCCGCAGTGACGGCAACTTAATTCCGGCCTTTGCGAGTACCGACCGCAATTCCTTCACAATGTCCTCCGCCTCCTCGACACAGAGCGTCGAGTGTCGTCCCCCGAGTAGTACGTTTTCTTCCGTCACCGTGCTCCCCTTCTCCTTTGAGTTTCACGCTTCGCATCTCCACGATGACGCTCTGCGCCTACACTCGGCAGGAGTCTGTCCGCTACAAGTGCGGCGCAGCGCAGGGGGGTTGGCCATGGCCAATGGTTCACGACAGGCGGCCTGGGAGTTCTTCGGCGCGGAGCTGAAGCGGCGCCGCGAGGACGCGGGGCTCACCCAGGTGGAGCTGGGGACGAGGGTCTTTGTCTCCGGGGGCTACATCGGACAGTTCGAACAGGCTATTCGGAAGCCGCAGTTGGATGTGGCGGTGCGGATTGACGAGATCCTGCAAACCGACGGCATTTTCGAGCGGCTATGGCGAAAGCTCATCAAGGATCAGCCGTATACCGAGTACTTCGCGCACGTGGTGGAACTGGAACGGCTGGCGACGAAGATCTGCCAGTACGCACCAGCGGTGGTACCGGGACTCCTCCAGACGCGGGAGTACGCGCGAGCGATGTATCTGGCGGGCAATCCGCTCGCTGTTGACGAGTACATCGAAGAGCTGGTCAATGCGCGCATGGACCGAACACGGCTGCTCAAGGACGCTACACGACCCATGTATTGGGCGGTCCTCCATGAGACGGTCCTGCGCATCGTCGTCGGTAGCGCGGCGGTCATGGCACACCAGTTGGACCGCATTGCGGCACTGGCGCGAGAGCGCAAGGTGGTGCTGCAGGTGCTGCCGTTCGCAGCGGGGGCGCACCCTGCCATGGGCAAACTGATGACACTCATGGAGTTCGAGGACGCTCCGCCAACCCTCTATACAGAAGGCGTGTCTTCGGGGAATCTGCTGGACGAACCAGCAGTGGTGAAGCGGAACCAGTCGTCTTACGATCTCATCAGGGCCGTCGCGATGTCGCCGGAGGCGTCCCTATCTCTGATCGAGTCGGCAGCGGAGGACCACAGACGATGCGCGAGTACGACCTGAGCAACGCCCGCTGGCGCAAGAGCAGCCACAGCAGCGGAGACGCCGGGGAGGAATGCATCGAGGTCGCCTACGACTTCATCGGCGCCGCCCAGTGGCGCAAGAGCAGCCACAGCGGCGGCAGCGGCGGGGAGGCCTGCGTAGAGGTAGCCGACGGCCTCCCCGGTGTCGTCCCCGTCCGCGACAGCAAGGTCCAGGACGGCCCCGTCCTCCTCATCGGCGCCCCCGCCTGGACCGCTTTCGTCGATGGTCACCTCGTGACGGAGACCAACCCCGCCTCGTAGGCGATGATCACCAGCTGGACCCGGTCCCGCGCGTCCAGCTTGGACAGCAGGCGGGTCAGGTACGTCTTGGCCGTGGCCACGGTGATGAAGAGCTGTTCGGCTATCTCCGTGTTGGAGAGGCCGCTGCCGACAAGGGTGAGGACCTCGCGCTCACGCTCGGTGATGGCGGTCAACGAGCGCCGCACCCGCGCCTGTTCGGGGCGGGCGGCGAAGTCCTGGATGAGGCGGCGGGTCACGCTGGGGGCGATCAGGGCGTCACCGGCCGCGACCACGCGGATCGCGGCGAGGATGTCGTCGAGGCCCATGTCCTTGACGAGGAAACCGGCGGCGCCCGCGCGCAGCGCCCCGTAGACGTAGTCGTCGTCGTCGAAGGTCGTGAGGACGACGATGTGGGTGTCGCCGGTGCCGGCGGTGATGCGGCGCGTCGCCTCGATGCCGTCGACGCCGGGCATGCGGATGTCCATGACGACGACGTCGGGGCGGAGTTGCTCGGCGAGGCGGACGGCCTCCTCGCCGTTCGCGGCCTCGCCGACCACCTCGACGTCTTCGATGTCGGCGATGACCATGCGCAAGGCGGTGCGTATGAGCTGCTGGTCGTCGGCGAGGACGACGCGGATCGTCATCGGGCGACCGCCTCGGCCGGCGCGGGGACAGGCAGGCGGGCCGTCACGCGGAAGCCGCCCGAGGGGCCGGGCGCTGCGGTGAACTCGCCGTGCAGCAGGGCGACCCGCTCGCGCATGCCGGCCAGCCCGAACCCGGTGTCGGTGGTCGTGCCACGGCCCCGGCCGCCGTCGGCGATCTCGATGGAGAGGGCGTCGTCGTCGCCGTAGCCGATGAGGACCTCGCAGGAGTCGGTGGCGGCATGCCGTACGACGTTGGTGACGGACTCCTGGATGATGCGGAACGCGGACAGGTCGATGTCCGGCGGGAGTTGGCGGCGCTCGCCCTTCCAGTGGACGTCCACCCGGACGCCCGCGGCGGTCGTCGCGGCGGCGAGACGGTCGACGTCGGCGAGGCCCGTCGCCTCCAAGGCGGGGCCGTGGTCGGCCTGGCGGAGGGCCACGAGCATGCGGCGCAGGCCGGAGAGGGTCTCACGGCCCGCGTTCTCGACGGCGGACATGGCCTCGCGGGCGGCGTCGGGCTGCGTGGTGACGACACGGGCCGCCGCGCCCGCCTGGAGGGCGATGATGCCGATGCTGTGGGCGACCATGTCGTGCATCTCGCGGGCGATGCGCAGCCGTTCGGTGGTGACGGCCTGCTCGGCGGCCTGCGCGCTGAGCCTGTCGGCGTACTCGCGGGTGCGGTGGGTCGCGTTGCCGAGGAGCCAGGCGATGACGGTGATGAGGGCGACGGCCAGTTCGGCCGACATACCGGCGTCCCAACCGCGCAGGAGCCGTACGGACACCCAGCCCACCAGCGTGGCGAGCGCGAGGGAGAGGGCGATGACGCCGGTGCGGCGGCGCTGCTGGGCCGCGATGAAGTACAGGGCGACGTCGACGGCGACGAACTGGGCGAGCGGGATCCCGCCGACGCCCAGGGTGGTCGTCACAAAGCCTGCGGAGGTGAGTTGCAGGGCGAGAGCCCGCAGGGGGCGTCGGCGCAGGATGCGGCCGCCGTACAGGGCCATCGCACCGGACAGCGCGAGGAACGTCAGGCCGTCCCAACGGTAGAGCTGGGCTGCGGGCCACTGGCCGGGCTCGTACTCACCGGGCAGCCGGAAGGTCGTCAGGAGCGTGAACAGCGTGCTCGCGCACCAGGTCGCGGCCACCCAGCCACCCGGCGGCACGCGCTTGAGCAGGGGAAGCGGCGGAGACGGCGTGACATGCATGGCGCGATCGTAGACGCGGGGATGCGGGCGGTCATCGGCCCGCGGACGTACAACCGGGGTCGACACCCGCGGCGGGCGAATGTCGACGGCGGGGCGATGCCCGGCCGGTGCCGCGGGCGAGACGGTGTCGCATGTGATCGAAGTCAACGAGCTCACCAAACGGTACGGCCCCGCCCTGGCCGTGAACCGCCTCTCCTTCACCGTCCGTCCCGGCCGGGTCACCGGCTTTCTCGGCCCCAACGGCGCGGGCAAGACGACGACGCTGCGCATCCTGCTGGGCCTGATCGAGGCGAGCGGCGGCACGGCGACCATCGACGGGCAGCCCTTCCGGCACCATCCGCGCGGCCTGCGGCACGTGGGCGCACTGCTCGACGCGGGCGATGTGCACGGCGGACGCAGCGCACGCGCCCATCTGGCGGCGCTGGCGCGCAGCAACCGCATTCCGCGCGGGCGGGTGGACGAGGTGCTGGAGGAGGTGGGGCTCGCGGGTGCGGCGGCCAAGCCGCGCATCGACGGGTTCTCGCTGGGCATGAGGCAACGCCTCGGTATCGCGACGGCGTTGCTCGGCGACCCGCCGGTGCTGCTGTTCGACGAGCCGCTCAACGGGCTCGACCCGGAGGGCGTGTTGTGGGTGCGCGGGCTGTTTCGCCGACTGGCCGGCGAGGGGCGGACGGTGTTCGTCTCCAGCCATCTGATGTCCGAGATGGAGCACACGGCGGACGACCTGATCGTCATCGGACGCGGGGAGCTGATCGCCGCGGAGAGCCTGGCGGAGTTCGCGGCGCGCGGCAGCCGCACGACCGTGACCGTGCGCACGCCGGACGCGACCGCGCTGGCGTCCGTGCTGTCCGCCGAGGGCGCGGCGGTGGCGCCGTACGACGACCGCACGCTGAAGGTGACGGGCTTGAGCGCCGCCCGTATCGGTGAACTCGCCTTCCACCACCGGGTGTTGCTCGAAGAGCTGACCCCGCAGGCGGCTTCGCTCGAAGCGGCCTTCATGGCACTGACCGCCGACAGCGTCGAATACCTGGCCGGGGAGTCCCGATGACGACAGCCGCCGTACCCCTGCGCGCAGCCGAGCCGCGCGCCCGCTTCACCGACCTCCTCGCCGCCGAGTGGATCAAACTCCGCTCGCTGCGCTCGACCTACTGGGCGCTCGGGGCCAGCGCCTTCGCGATCATCGCCTTCAACACGAACGCGGCCCGCACGGACCTCTATCCCGTGGACACCGCGGCCCAGCGGGCGGAACACGTGGAGATGGCGCTGCGCGACGCCTTCACCCAGGGCGCCGCCCTGATCATGGTTCTGGCGGTGGCGAGCATCGGTGCGATCACGGTCGTCGGCGAGTACGCGACGGGTCTGATCCGTACGACGTTCGCCGCGGTTCCGGCCCGCCGCTCGGTGATGGGGGCGAAGCTCACGGTCGTGACGGCCGTGATGACGATGTACGGCGCCGTCGTCGCCGCGGCTTCCTTCGCGGCGACCCAGGCGATCCTGTCCGGCCGCGGCGCCGATGTCCCGCTCAGCCAACCCGGCGCCCTGCGCGTCGTCGTGGCGTCCGCGCTCCTCGCCCCGGTCAGCGCCCTGGCGGGGATGGCTCTGGGCGCCCTGATCAGGCACAGCGCGACGACGATGGTCCTCATCACCGGCGTTCTGCTGCTCCTGCCGTCCTTCATCACCGACCGCTACCGCTGGACGGCGGCCATCCGCAACGCCCTCCCCTTCAACGCCTGGTCCCGCCTGGCCGACATGGCCTACGGCCACAACCGGCACATGCTGTTCCCCCGCTACTACCCGCACACCCTCACCGGGAGCTGGATCGTGTACGGGGCGTGGGCCCTCGTGTCGGCGGTCGTCGTGGTGGTCATGGTGGACCGGCGGGACCTGTGAAGCGCCGGACGTAGCGCCGCTGCCAGGGCGTCTCCACGGCATGCCGGTCGTAGTGGCGGCGTACGAAGTCCACCGCCTCGTCGGCCGGTACGCCGTCCAGCACGGCCAGACAGGCCAGGGCCGTCCCGGTGCGGCCGCGGCCGCCACCGCACGCGATCTCGACGCGTTCGCCGGCGGCCCGCTCCCAGGCACCGGCGAGCAGCTCGCGGGCCCGCCCGCGGTCGCTCGGCAGGCGGAAGTCCGGCCAGCGCAACCAGTCGGCGGGCCAAGGGACTTGGGGAGGTTGCTTGCCGAGGAGGTACACCGCGTACGTGGCGGCCGGGGCGTCCGCCGGGAGGGGGTGGCGCAGGGCGCGGCCGCGGACCAGACGTCCGGAGGGCAGCCGCAGGACGCCGGGGTCGTCGGGGTTCCACCGCTCGCTCATGCCCGAAGCCTACGAGGCGCCCCGGCAGGCCCTGCTCAGCCGACGCCGCGCGATTCCTGGGCCGCCCGCGCCTCGATGCCGCGGAAGTGGTCCGCCATGGCCTTCTGGGCGCCCTCGACGTCCCGGGCGCGCAGCGCGGTGACGATGTCGCGGTGGCGGCGGACCGTCACCTCCGGGGCCGGGTCGTCGGTCCAGCCGCGCACGCCGGCGACCCGGCGGAAGACGGTCCAGAACGCGCCGAGGAGCTGGGGGACGAGGGCGTTGCCGAGGGAGGCGTACAGCAACTCGTGGAACTCGTGGTCGAGTTCGGGGAAGGGGCGGCCTTCGCGGCCTGCCGCGTCCATGGCGTCCACGACCGCTTCGAGCTGGTCCAGCTCCGCTTCGGAGAGGGTGGCCGCGACCCGGCGGATCAGCCCCTCCTCCATGACCTCGCGGACCTGAAGAATTTCGGCCAACGCGCCTGTCTCGGCGTCTGGTTGGGCGAGCGTGCGGAAGGTGAGCCCGTCGACGAGCGGGTTCATGGAGGCGTGGCCGACATACGTGCCGTAGCCGTGCCTGATCTCGACTATGTCGAGCGCCTGCAGGGCCTTGAGGGCTTCACGGACGGAGTTGCGGCTCACGCCGAGGTCGGTCATCAGCTCGGTCTCGGTGGGCAGCGGCGCGCCTGCCGGGAGCCTGCGGTCGAGGATCAGCTGCATGACCTCGTGCTGGATCTGACTGCTCACCCGCCGTTCGGACCTCCGGCGGTTTCCGGTCTCCTCGGACATGCGCCGCATCGTACGCTCGCTGGACATCGGACGTCCCACCTCCGGGCCAATCAGGTACCGGCTACCCGCAATTCACGCCGTCATTGGTCGCACCTGTGGAAGATACGCCATTCGTGTGCGATCCCTTGACCGGCCTCGCGCCGCCTTCCTATGGTCACGCTGCCGCCTATGACGTAGGACGTCGTATCTCCCGCCTCTCACGGGGATCGATCCCCCACCGGACCACTTCGGACCACTTCCCCGCTGGACCACTCCCTGCTGGACCACCCCCTGCTGGAGGAACCGTGCGCGACGTGAACCCCGACGGACCGGCGCTGCACCGCCGGTCGTTCCTGAAGTACACCGGCGCGCTGGGTGCCGCCGCAGCCCTCACCTCCTCGCTCTCCGCCTGCTCGTCCGGACCGGAGTCCACCAACGACACCAGTGGCGGCAAGGGCGGGAGGAACGGCACGCTGACCGCCGTCATCGGCTACGGAAACGACGGCACCTGGGACCCCACCCAGACCGCGTCGGCGTTCTGCATGGCCGCCAACAACCACATCTACGAGGGTCTCCTCGACACCGACCCGATCTCCCGCGAGCCGTACGCGGCGCTCGCCACCGAGGTGCCCGCCGACCTCTCCGGCACCTCCTGGAAGTTCACGCTGCGCGCGGGCGCCAAGTTCCACGACGGCAAGCCCGTCACGGCCGACGACGTGGTGTTCGTCTTCGACCGGATCCTCGACCCGAAGACACAGACCCTGGCCAAGGGCTTCTTCGCGCCGTGGCTGAAGCAGGTCAGGAAGATCGACGCGCAGAACGTCGAGCTCGTCCTCAAGTTCCCCTTCCCCGAAGGGATTTCACGACTCACACTCGCCAAGATCATGCCGAAGCACGTGTTCTCGAAGCCGGGCGCCTGGGACGACGCGATCAGGGGCAAGGCGGTGGGCTCGGGCCCCTACCGGCAGACCGCCCACCACCCGAAGTCGAACACCACCTTCGAGGCCTTCGCCGACTACAACGGCCCGCGCGAAGCGGCCTTCAAGAAGATGAACTGGCTGACCATCGTGGACGCGGCCCCCCGCGTGGCGGAGATCTCCGGCGCGAGCGCCGGTGCGCAGATCGCCGACAACATCCCGTACGCCAACATCGGACAGCTGAAGAAGAGCGGGCTGACGGTCGCGGGCGGCGCCGGGATGAACAACCTGTTCCTGATGTTCAACACCAAGCACAAGCCCTTCGACGACGTACGGGTGCGACAGGCGCTGCACTACGCCATCGACACCGGCAAGATGATCGAGGTCGCCCTCAAGGGCCACGGCAAGCCGTCGAGTTCGTTCCTGAACGAGGCCAACCCCGCCTACCGGCCCGCGAAGACGGTCTACGACTACGACCCCGAGAAGGCCAAGCAGCTTCTCAAGGAGGCCGGGGTCAAGGGCTTGAAGATCGAAATCCTTGCGGTGAACGTCAGTTGGATCGTGGACTGCCTGCCCACCATCAAGGCTTCCTGGGACGCGATCGGCGTGCAGACCACGCTCTCGCCGCAGGAGACCACCGCCGTCTTCACCAAGATGGACCAGAAGCAGGACTACCAGGTGGTCGCCGCCGCCTCCAACCCCAACCAGTTCGGCCTCGACGCCGACCTGATCATGCACTACAACTACGGCCCCCAGAACATCTGGATGCAGTACTCCCGCTGGGCCGACAACCCGGTGGCCAAGAAGCTCTTCAAGGACATGGACCGGGCAACCCAGGAGCCGGACGCCGACCGGAAGAAGTCGATGATCCAGGACTACATCGACACCGTCGCCGAACAGGCCGTGCTCTACCCGGTGGTGCACAACGAGCTGATGACGGCATGGGACCCGAGGAAGCTCACCGGCATCCGCGCCCAGCCCTACCCGGGCATCAACCTGCTCCAGGCCAAGTGGGTTTAGGAGTACGGGAGTCGCCCAGTGATCGCCATCGCCAGAATCCTGGCCCGCCGTATCGCCCTGCTCGTGCCGCTGATGCTCGGCATCGTGCTCTTCGTCTTCCTCGTCATGCGGTTCTCCGACGTCGACCCGGCGTCGGCGTTCTTCCAGGGCGCGAACCCAACGCCGCAGCAACTCCACGACTTCCGGCAGCAGAACGGGCTGCTCGACCCGCTTCCGGTCCGCTACGTCGACTTCGTGGGCGATCTGGTGCACGGCGACATGGGCACCAGCGCACTGACCCGGGCGCCGGTCGTCGACCAGGTCACCACCGCGCTGCCGCTCACCCTCCAGCTCACCTTCCTGGGTCTGGGCATCGCGGTGGTGCTCGCGCTGCTCGGCGGGGTGACCGCCGCGATCTACCGCGACCGGGTGCCCGACCAGGTCATCCGGGTCGTCTCGCTGACCGGGGTCGCGGCCCCCGGCTTCTGGCTGGCGCTGCTGATGATCCAGTACCTGGCCGTCGACCGGGGCTGGTTCCCGACCGGTGGATACATCAACCCCGGTGACTCGCTGAGCGGTTGGCTCAAGACGATGACGCTCCCGGCCCTCGCGCTGTCGCTCCCGGTCGCGGCCCAGCTGACGCGGATCGTGCGCACAGCCGTGGTCGAGGAGCTGGACAAGGACTACGTCCGCACGGCGATCGGCAGCGGCCTGCCCCCGGTCGTGGTCGTCGGCCGCAACGTGCTGCGCAACGCGCTCATCAACCCGCTGACCGTGCTGGGACTGCGCGTCGGCTATCTGCTGGGCGGCGCGGTCGTCATCGAGACGATCTTCTCGCTGCCCGGCATGGGGAAGCTGATGATCGAGGCCGTGAAGAACGGCGACCCGGCGGTCGTGCAGGGCGTCGTCCTGACGACCGCCACCGGTTTCGTGGTCGTGAACCTCGTGATCGACCTCCTGTACCTGCTGGTCAATCCTCGACTGAGGGACGCGGCCCGATGATCACTCGCAAGGGCCTCGCCGAGGCCCTCTCCCGCCCCGGCATCCGGCTGCGCGGCCTGCGCCGCCTTCCGATCCTGTCCCGTGTCGCCCTCTGCTTCCTGGCGGTCGTCGTCCTCGCGGCCCTCTTCGCACCGCTGCTCGCCCCGCACGACCCGCTCGACCAGCAGCCGCAGACGGACGGCACCGGGCACCCCTCCGGCAGCCACTGGATGGGTCAGGACAGCCTCGGCCGGGACATCCTCAGCCGGCTGATGTACGGCGCCCGCTGGTCCCTCGCCATCGGCTTGGGCGCAACGGCGCTCGCCCTCGTCGTGGGAGCGCTGCTCGGCGCGGTCGCGGCGACCTCGCGCAAGGCGGTCGACGAGACGCTGATGCGCTGCCTGGACGTGGTGATGGCCTTCCCAGGCATCGCGCTCGCGGCGGTCCTGGTCGCCGTGTTCGGCGGCGGCCTCACCGTGCTGATCTGCGCGATCGCGTTCCTGTTCACCCCGCCGGTGGCCAGGGTCGTCCGGGCCAACGTCCTCGACCAGTACGGCGAGGACTACGTGACCGCCGAGCGCGTGATCGGCGCCCGCACCCCGCACATCGTGCTGCGGCACGTGGCGATCAACTGCGCCGCCCCCGTCCTGGTGTTCTGCACCGTGCAGGTCGCCGAGGCGATCGTCTTCGAGGCGTCCCTGTCGTTCATCGGCGCGGGGGTGCGGCCGCCCGACCCGTCGTGGGGCAGCGTGATCGCCGACGGCAAGAACATGGTGCTGACCGGCGGCTGGTGGGCGACCGTCTTCCCCGGTCTGCTGATGCTGATCACCGTCCTGTCGCTGAACATCCTCTCCGAGGGCGTCTCCGACGCGTGGGCGGCGCCCGCGGCACGGGAGGTGGAGGCCGACACCTCGATCGCGCGGGACCGGCTGGAGGCACCGGAGCCGGGCAGCGGCGCCGTCCTGCCCCTGCCGGGCCTCACCGAGGCGGCCCGCAGACTGCGCGCACGCGCCCGGCCGCTGCCGTCCGGCCGGCCCGTCCTGTCCGTCGAGAACCTCGCCATCGGCTTCGACGCCCGGCACGGCGGGGTGGACATCGTCGACGGCATCAGCTTCGACGTGCACCCCGGTGAAGTCCTCGGCCTGGTCGGCGAGTCGGGCTGCGGCAAGTCGCTCACCGCGCTGACGGTGATGGGCCTGGAGCCGAAGGGGGCCCGGGTGCGCGGCCATGTCCGGTTCGGGCAGCGGGAGTTGCTGGCCGAACCGATGCGCGTGAGGCGTCGGCTGCTCGGCCACGAGATGGCGATGGTCTACCAGGACGCCCTGTCCTCCCTGAACCCGGCCATGACCATCCGGGCCCAGCTCAAACAGGTCGTGCGCAGGGGCGGAAAGCGGTCCCCGGCCGCCCTCCTTGAGCTGGTCGGCCTCGACCCGGAGCGCACCCTGCGCAGCTATCCGCACGAGCTGTCCGGCGGGCAGCGCCAACGCGTCCTGATCGCCATGGCGTTGTCCCGCAGCCCCCGGCTGATCGTCGCCGACGAACCGACCACGGCCCTCGACGTCACCGTCCAGGCCCAGATCATCACCCTTCTGCTGGGCCTGCGTGAGGAGTTGGGGTTCGCGCTGATCCTCGTCTCGCACGACCTGGCACTCGTCGCGGACGTCACGGACCGGGTGGTCGTGATGTACGGCGGACAGATCGTGGAGACGGGGGTGACGGCGGACCTCGTGGAGGCCCCGGCCCACCACTACACCCGCGGGCTCCTGGGCAGTGTCCTGTCGTTGGAGTCGGCCGCCGCGCGCATGACGCAGATCAAGGGGGTCGTCCCCTCCCCCGCGGACTTCCCGGCGGGCTGCCGGTTCGCCGACCGCTGTCCGCTGTCCGACGAGGTGTGCCGTACGACGACACCCGTCCTGCTGGGCACCCGGACGCACACGGCGGCCTGTCACCATCCGGCGGTCGACCTGGCCGCGCAGGCCACGAGCACGGGAAGCGAGGCCGTCACATGACCGGCGCAGCCACCACCGCCACCCTCATGACGGTGTCCGACGCCCACGTCGTCCACAAGGCGCGCACCGGCGGCCTGCTCGCCCGCGACCGGGTGTACGCCCTGACCGGCGCCGACCTCACCATCTCGCCCGGCGAGACGGTGGGCGTGGTCGGCGAGTCCGGCTGCGGCAAGTCGACGCTGGCCAAGGTGCTGGTGGGCGTGCAGCGGCCGACGTCCGGCACGGTGTCCTTCCGTGGCCGCGACCTGTGGTCGATGAAGCCCGCCGAACGCCGCGCGACGGTAGGCCGCAGCACCGGCCTGATCTTCCAGGACCCCTCGACCGCCCTGAACCGCCGCCTCCCCGTCCGGCGGATCCTCCGGGACCCCCTGGACGTGCACCACCACGGCACGAAGTCCGAACGGGAGGAGCGGGTAAGGGAGTTGATGTCACTGGTCGGACTGCCCCGCGGTCTGGCCGACGTCCTGCCGGGCCAGCTCTCCGGCGGCCAGCGGCAACGCGTCGCCATCGCACGGGCCCTGGCCCTCGACCCGGACCTGGTGGTGGCGGACGAGCCGACGAGCGCCCTGGACGTGTCCGTACGCGCGCAGATCCTCAACCTCCTCCTGGACCTCAAGCAACGGCTGGGGCTGGCCCTGGTCTTCGTCTCGCACGACATCCAGACCGTACGCAGGATGAGCGACCGCGTGATCACGATGTACCTGGGCCGGATCGTCGAGGAGGCCCCGGCCCACGAGGTCACGGACGCCTCCCGTCACCCGTACACCCGCGCCCTGTTCTCCGCGACCCCCGGCCTCCTCGACCCCATCGACCCGATCCCGCTGGTCGGGCCGGTCCCCTCGGCGACCCACCCGCCCAGCGGCTGCCCCTTCCGTACGCGCTGCTGGAAGGCCGAGGACGACTGCGCCGCCGTCATGCCGGACTTCGCCGCCGCGTCGTCCCCGGACCACCGCTTCCGGTGCCACCATCCTGTGCAGGAGGGCCAGTCGACGCGTGATCTCGTGTCGCAGGCCTCGGCCACCGCCATGGCCGGCATCCCCGCCCAGCACCAGCCCTAGGGAGCCTTCATGCCGATCCCCGCCCCGCTGACCGGTGTCGTCCCGCCCGTCTGCACCCCCCTGACACCGGACCACGAGGTGGACGTCCCCTCGCTCATCAGGCTCGTGGACCATCTGGTGGAGGGCGGGGTGCACGGGCTGTTCGTGCTCGGCTCGACATCGGAGGCCGCGTTCCTGACCGACGCGGACCGCCGGCTGGTGGTGGAGACGGTCGCCGGGCACATCGGCGGTCAACTCCCGGTCCTGGCGGGCGTGATCGACATGACCACGCCCCGCGTACTGGCCCACGTCGCCGCCGTCTGCGCGGCGGGCGCGGACGCGGTCGTCGCCACCGCGCCCTTCTACACCCGTACGCATCCCGCGGAGGTCGCCCGCCACTACCGCCTGCTCGCCGCCCGCTCACCCGTGCCGGTCTTCGCGTACGACATCCCGGTGGCCGTCCACACCAAGCTCGGCGCCGACCTGGTCCTGGAGCTGGCGTCGGACGGCGTGCTGGCCGGTCTGAAGGACTCCAGCGGCGACCTCGGCGCCTTCCGCTCGGTCGTCACGGGCGCCCGTGCGCACCCGGAGATCACCGGGTTCTCCCTCCTCACCGGCTCCGAACTGATCGTCGACTCCGCGCTGGCGCTCGGCGCGGACGGGGTGGTGCCCGGACTCGGGAACGTCGACCCTGCCGGGTACGTGCGCCTGGACCGGCTCTGCCGCGAGGGCGACTGGGCTCGTGCCCGCGCCGAGCAGGAGCGGTTGTGTGCGCTGTTCGGGATGGTGGACGTGGGCGACCGGGGGCGGATGGGGGCCGGTTCCTCCGCGCTCGGGGCGTTCAAGGCGGCGCTGTACCTGCGGGGGGTCATCGCCTGCGCGGCGACGGCGGATCCTCAAGTCCCCCTGTCGGAGGGGGAGGTGGAGCGGGTGGGGAAGTATCTGGCGGCGGCGGGGTTGCTGTAGCGGTTCTCTCGCCCCCTCTCCCCCTGCATCGCGCTGACGCGCTCGTCCTCAAACGCCGGACGGGCTGAAAACTCTCCGGCCGGCGTAGAAAATCAGCCCCTCCGGCGTTTGAGGAGCGGGGGTCCAGGGGCGGAGCCCCGGAAGACGGGA
>NZ_JBEXDZ010000054.1:0-54850 GCF_040606085.1 Streptomyces sp. NPDC005485
CCGCCTTCGAACTACTGTGGAGCTAAGGAGAATTGAACTCCTGACCTCCTGCATGCCATGCAGGCGCTCTACCAACTGAGCTATAGCCCCTTGTTGCGTTCCGCCCGGTTTCCCCGGCGGCGACGCCAACATTACACGGTCACCCGGGTGCACCACCAAATCGTTTCCGTCGGGCCCCTGCCAGGGCCCTTCGGCCCCCTCGGCTCAGGCCGTCGCGAACGAGTAGAAGCGTTTGAGCGTGCAGTGCTCGTCGAGCAGCCGGCCGTAGATCGGCTCGCCCTCCAGCTCGCGGTACGTCTCGATCGGGTCGCCTTTTATGATCAGCGCCCGCGCGCATTCCTCGCACCAGTACTGGTAGTCGTGGTTGACCGGTTCCATGTCGCGGACGATCGGCGTACCGCTGCCGCACCAATCGCACTTCCGCCTGTGTGCACCCATCGATCAGCTCCAGCTGTGGCCGCAGGCCGTGCACACGTAGGAGACCCCGCCGTTGTCGCCGAGGACCTGGGCGACATGGAACGAACCGCAGGAAGGGCAGAGGAGAATGGCCTTCGTTCGTGCCATCGCCACGTCGGGGGGATCGCCGACCTCCCCGAGGATGCTCGCAGGCATCGCTTCTCCCTCCCGTCGGGCCGCGCCCCCTTCCGGCCGTTTGATTCTGCCACGGCCGGAGCAATACGGTCAGCGACGCCTTCGTACCAGTCCGGACACGGCACCCAGCGGACCTGCAGCGGCCGGCGCGTACGTGCACGCGAGGAGCGCATCCGCAGAGATATACGCCCCGGGAGCCCGAGTGACTCAACGCCGGGACACAAAAAATCCCGCCCCCCTGAGGGAACGGGATCTTCACCACTGATCTTCGACAACTCAAGAGAGCTGATCTGTGGAGCTAAGGAGAATTGAACTCCTGACCTCCTGCATGCCATGCAGGCGCTCTACCAACTGAGCTATAGCCCCTTGTGTTCTTCCCGCCCTGCGGGGCGAACAAGAAGAACTTTAGCCTGCGACCTGCCGGAAAGTGAAATCCGGTCCCGACGGGCGCTCGGGACCGGACGGAGCGACGACGGGCAGGGCCCAAGGAGCCGCTCAGTCGTCGTCGCCGAGCACCGGCTCGGGCAGCGTGCCGGCGTTGTGTTCCAGCAGCCGCCAGCCGCGGGCGCCCTGTCCGAGCACGGACCAGCAGCAGTTGGAGAGACCGCCGAGGCTCTCCCAGTGGTGGGACTCCAGGCCGAGGAGACGGCCGATGGTGGTGCGGATCGTGCCGCCGTGACTGACCACCACGAGGGTGCCGTCCTCGGGGAGCTTGTCGGCGTGCCGCAGCACCACGGGGGCGGCGCGGTCGGCGACCTCGGTCTCCAGTTCGCCGCCGCCGCGGCGCACCGGTTCGCCGCGCTTCCACGCGGTGTACTCGTCGCCGTACCGGCCGATGATCTCCTCGTGCGTCAGCCCCTGCCAGACGCCCGCGTAGGTCTCGCGCAGGCCCTCGTCGTGGGTGATGTCGAGGCCGGTGAGGGCCCCCAGCTCGGCGGCCGTGTTCGCGGCGCGCTGCAGGTCGGAGGCGACGATCGCGTCGGGCTTCAGCGAGGCGAGCAGCCGGGCGGCGCGGCGGGCCTGGCCGACGCCGGTCTCGGTGAGCTCGACGTCCGTCGTGCCCTGGAAGCGGCGCTCCACGTTCCAGGCGGTCTGGCCGTGCCGCCAGAGGATGACACGGCGGCCCCGGCCGGGCTTCCTGCCGGTCTGTGCACCGGCGGCGGGGTCGGTCACCGCAGCTCCCCGTATTCGGCGGCGTCCTCCACATCCTGGAGCTCGGCGCGCTCGGCGTGCTCGGCGGCCTTGCCGCGCGTCGCCTTGGCGTCGGCGGGGAGGTCCAGCTCGGGGCAGTCCTTCCACAGCCGCTCAAGGGCGTAGAAGACACGCTCCTCGCTGTGCTGCACGTGCACGACGATGTCGACGTAGTCGAGCAGGATCCAGCGGGCGTCGCGGTCGCCCTCGCGGCGCACCGGCTTGGCGCCGAGTTCCTTGTTCAGCCGCTCTTCGATCTCGTCGACGATCGACTTGACCTGGCGGTCGTTGGGCGCGGACGCCAGCAGGAAGGCGTCCGTGATCGACAGCACGTCGCTGACGTCGTAGGCGATGATGTCGTGCGCGAGCTTGTCGGCGGCCGCCTGCGCGGCGGTGGTGATGAGCTCGATGGAGCGGTCCGTGGCGGTCACTACGCGGCTTTCCCTCGGCGGTCAGTAATACCCCAAGGGTCTCACGGACCGCCGACGGCACCCCACGCGTTTCCGCGATCACGGGCCGGGGTGCCCTGGGGCGCCCCGGCCCGTGATCTGCGTCACGACGACGTTCTGTAGTCCTGGCCGAGCACCACGGACACGTCCGCGTTGGACGTGACCTCGCCCTTCTTCACCGAGCCGGCGGGCAGGCCCAGGGTCTTGGCGACCTCGACGGCGTCGTCCTTGGAGGCGGCGTCGGCGTACGTGATCCGCGACACGCTCTGGGCGGTGGCCGTGCCGGAGTCCAGGAAGGTGTAGCCGCCGTTGACCAGGACGACGCGTGCCTTCTCGGTGGCGTCCTTGTTCCCGGTGGCGTTCTTGATGCCGACGCGGACGGCGTCGCCCTTCTCGGGGCTCTTCACGGTGCCGCCGAGGAGCGTCCTGACCACGCTGTCGGTGGCCTGCTCGCTCATGGTGCCGTCCTGCTGGACGGGCAGCAACGCGGTCTTGTAGTCGCCGCCCTTGGCGTGGTCGGCGAGTTTGGCGAGGAAGGCGCCGAGGTCCTTGTCGGTCAGGGACGGGTCGAGGATCTGCGCCAGGGTCTGGACGGTGGTCGTCGCGGCCTGCTGGTCGGAGGAGAGCTTGCGCAGCACGCCCTGCATGACCTGGCCGAACCGCTCCAGCTGGGCGTCCTGGGCCTCGCCGGAGGCCCGGTAGGTCGCGTAGGCGACGGCCATCCTGCCGCTGAGGGTCTGGTCCTCGCCCTTCTTGACGAGGGGCGCCTCGCCCTTCTTCTTCGCGTCGGGGTCCGGCACCGCCGCGTTGGTGTCGAGGTCGATGTTGCCGACGAGTTCGACGAGGTTGTTGAGGTAGGGGGTGTCGAGGCGCCAGGTGCCCTCGATGTCGGTTCCGAGCACCGTGTCGATGGAGTCCCGGGTGCCGGACGAGCCGTCGCCGTCGACCGACTTGGCGAGCGTGGTCGTGGTGCCGTCGTCGTCGGTCAGGGCAAGGGAGTTGGGCAGCAGGACGGTGGCGCCCTGCTTGGTGGTGGCGTTGTTGACGAGCAGCGCCGTGGAGGTGCCGCCCTTCTTGGTGTTGTGGAGGTGGACGACGATCACGTCGCGGTTCTGCGGGCCGGTCGCGGCCGTCGTGCCGGTCTTGCCGCCGGAGGAGGTGCCGGGGAGCTTGCCCGCGTACCAGAGGTAGCCGATGCCGCCGACGGCCACCAGGGCGAACGCCACGACCAGGGCCACGATCCTGCTGCGGGCGCGGCGCTTGGCCTCCTCGCGGCGCTCGGTGCGGTTCTCGGTGAAGTTCAGCCAGTCGATGACGTCCTCGGACTCGGCTTCCTGCTCCTCGACGAACGCGAACTGCTCGGTGCGGTAGTCCCGGTCGGCGCGGGGCCGCTCGCTCCGGCGGGGCTCGTCCTGCTCCGCGGGCGCCGCCTGCTGCGGGATGTAGGCGGTCTGCTCCGCGACCCGCGGCTGCTGCCCACTGGTCGCGGTCTGCCCGTAGGGGTCGTACCCGGTGCCCGGGGCGGCCGCGGCGGTGCCGTACGGGTCGTAGGAGTTGTACGGGGGTACGGGCTGCTGCGTGCCGGTGTCGTAGCCCTGCTGGGTCGGCTGCTGCGTGCCGGTGTCGTACGAGGTCGCGTACGGGTCGTAGCCGTAGCCCTGTTGCTGCCCGTAGGGGTCGTAGCCCTGCTGGGTCGGCTGTTGTTGCTGCGGCTGCTGAGTCGGCTGCTGCGGCTGTACCGGCACCTGCCGGTACACAGGCTGCCCGAACTCGTCGTAGCCGACGAGTTCGTACTGGTCGCCCCCGTACCCAGCGTCGTATCGGTCGTTCACCGGTGCCCCTCTCGGCTCACTCGCCGCGGTACAGCTCGCGCTTGTCGATATAGCGCACCACACCGTCCGGCACCAGGTACCAGACAGGATCGCCCTTGGCGACCCTCGCACGGCAGTCCGTGGACGAGATGGCGAGCGCGGGAACCTCGACCAGCGAGACACCGCCTTCCGGAAGTCCCGGGTCGGACAGGGGGTGGCCGGGCCGGGTGACCCCGATGAAGTGCGCGAGGGAGAACAGCTCTTCGGTGTCGCGCCAGGTGAGGATCTGGCCGAGCGCGTCGGCGCCCGTGATGAAGAAGAGGTCCGTTTCCGGGTTGAGTGCGCGCAGGTCGCGCAGGGTGTCCGTGGTGTAGGTCGGGCCGCCGCGGTCCATGTCGATGCGGCTCACCGAGAACTGCGGGTTCTCGGCGGTCGCGATGACCGTCATCAGGTAGCGGTCCTCGGCCGGGGAGACCCTCTTGGCGCTCTTCTGCCACGGCTGCCCGGTCGGCACGAACACCACCTCGTCGAGGTGGAACTGCGCGGCGACCTCACTGGCCGCCACGAGGTGCCCGTGGTGGATCGGGTCGAACGTTCCGCCCATGACGCCGAGGCGGCGCTTGCCGGGGTTCGAGGGGCCGTTTCCCCGGCCGCTCGCCGAACGCCCCGTCGCACCGCTGTGCGCGCCGCTCTCCGTGTCACTCGCCGGACCGGTAGGCATGTCCTGCTCTCCCATGCGTGCAGACCCTACCGGCCCGACCTGAGGGCTCCGGCCGACAGGCCCCCGCGGACGGGGACCGCGGGGCTCAGCGGTCCCGGTTGAAGCGCGTGGTGATCCACAGCAGCAGGAGGAGGATGAAGAGCGCGCCGCCGCCGGTCAGGTAGGGGCTGAGGCTCTCGTGGTTGCCACCGTGCTCCTCGCCCTCGGCGGCAAAGGTGACCAACTGGGCAGCGGTGCTGTGGAAGCTCATCGTCGGCAGGACCTATCCGGGTGTGGGATCGGGACAAAGACTTCGGCCCATCGTAAGCGGGCACGCGCAGGGCGATCACGCCGACTCCGCCGTTGGGGACGCGGACCGTGCGACGCCCCCGCCGACGCACGAGTCGACGTACGTCACCACCGCGAGGCAACGTCCGCGGTGGCGACGGCGTCAAAGTAGGAGGAAGCCAGGAAGGACGGGGAACCCAGGGAGTACGTCAGTCGTCCCGCTTGTAGCCGCGCAGCAGAAACCACCCGAGCAGGACGGCGCCCACCACCATCACGATCAGCACGACACGGAGCAGATCGCCCGCCCCCTGCTTGTCTGCGGCGCCGGCCGCCTCGGTCAGCCAGTGGGCTGCGGGGATGTGCTCCATGGGGATAGCTCCTTACGGTGTGCTGCCCCATCACGGTATCTCCGCCTACGCTGGATCCCGCTTCGGGGGCTCGGCACTCAGAACATGGGGGAACACATGTCCGACGACAGCCACGAGCAGAACGGGCACGAGAACGTGCCGAGCAGGCAGCGCAGGCGCTTCGAGGGGATCTCCTCCCGGGCGTACGAACACCCGGCGGACCGCTCGGCCCTGGTGGCCCTGCGCAAGCTGAGCGGCTTCGACACGGTCTTCAAGGTGCTCAGCGGTCTGCTGCCCGAGCGCAGTCTGCGGCTGCTGTTCCTGTCCGACTCGGTGCGCGTCTCGGACGCCCAGTTCGCGCACCTCAACGACATGCTGCGGGACGCCTGCCACATCCTGGACCTGGAGAAGGTCCCGCCGATGTACGTCAACCAGGACCCGCAGCCCAACGCGATGTGCATCGGCCTGGACGAGCCGATCATCGTCGTCACCACCGGCCTCGTCGAGCTGCTGGACGAGGAGGAGATGCGGGCGGTGATCGGCCACGAGGTCGGCCACGCGCTCTCCGGCCACGCCGTCTACCGCACGATCCTGCTCTTCCTGACGAACCTGGCGCTCCGGGTCGCCTGGATCCCGCTGGGCAACCTCGCGGTCATGGCGATCGTGACCGCGCTGCGCGAGTGGTTCCGCAAGTCGGAGCTGTCCGCCGACCGCGCCGGGCTTCTGGTCGGCCAGGATCTGCGGGCCTCGATGCGCGGCCTGATGAAGCTCGCGGGCGGCAACCATCTGCACGAGATGAACGTGGACGCGTTCCTCGCGCAGGCCGAGGAGTACGAGGCCGGGGGCGACCTGCGCGACTCCGTGCTCAAGATCCTCAACACGCTCCCCCGCACGCACCCCTTCACCACCGTCCGCGCCGCCGAGCTGAAGAAGTGGGCCGAGTCCCGCGACTACCAGCGGATGATGGACGGTCACTATCCGCGGCGCGACGCGGACGGTGACACCTCGGTCTCCGACTCCTTCCGGCAGTCCGCGGCCAGCTACGCCAGCGATGTGAAGAACTCCAAGGACCCGCTGATGAAGCTGGTCAGCGACATCGCGGGCGGCGCCGGCGACCTCGGCGGCCGGGTACGACGAGGCTTCGGCGGCTTCGCGGCCACCTCGCCCAAGGACGAGTCACCGAAGGATCAGTCGCCCAAGGACCAGACCCCGCCCCAGGAGCAGCCGCCCCAGGACGGGACCCCCGGCGACGAGGACTGAGCCACCGCTCGGCGCGGAATGCGCGGGAAGCACGGGAAGCGCGGGCTACGAGCTGTCACAGCCTCGGCTGGGCGCTCGTCGCCAGCGACCCGCACAGGGCCGTCGCGCTGCCCGTCGCGTACGGGTCCGTGCCGGCCGGGCCGCCCGCCTTCGCCGTCTGCCCCGCGAGCAGCGGGTGCAGGTGGTTCACCGAGTCCTCGGCGCAGGCGAGCGGCCCGGCCTGCACGTAGGAGACGACCAGCTGGGTCTGGTGCATGCGCAGGTCGTCGTGGTCGAAGCGGAACTGCAGCTCTCGCCGGACGGTGAAGAGCGAGACCTTCGCCTTCCCGTCCGAGCCCGTCGGCCGCAGGGCGTAGACGAAGGTGTGGTCGGCGGTGATCTCCAGGGTGTTCGAGTCGAATTCGGCGGCTTGGAGGGTGCCCTGCACCCGGACCTTGGAGTCGGCGAGTGCGGCACGGGTCGGGTCGAAGCGGACGAGCCAGCCGGTGGGCGCGTGCCGTCCGTCCCCGGCGGGCTGCGCGAAGCTCTGGTCGAACTGGTCGAGTTGCTGCGGGTCGAGCAGGATCCGTACGGGCCGGTTGGTGCTTCCGGTGAGGACGTCCGGGTCGAGCGAGGACTTGACGAGGTAGTCCTTGGCGGTGGTCAGCGCGGCGACGACCTGGCCGTCGGAGAAGTGCGCGGTGCGCCGGGAGGCGGGCAGCGTGATGCCCTCGCCGCCGACACGGAACTGGGCGGCGGGGCTGTGCGCGTACAGCGCCTCGGCGTCGGCCGCCCCGGGTACGGCGGTCACCGGCGAGAGGGGGATCACCGTCATCCGCAGCGGCTCGGCGGGCTGGGCGGCGGGGTTCTCGTAAGGGTGCCGGACGCCCATGTAGATCGCGGTGCCGAAGGCGACGGCGATCAGTACGACGAGGATCAGCGCCTGCCGGGAGAGGCCGCGGCGCAGGGCCGGTCGGCGGCGTACGGCGGGGGCGTGGTCGGTGATGCGCTCCTGCGCCGAGAACTCCTGGAGGCGGGCAGCGCGGACGAACGACTCGTCGAAGACGACGGATCGGTACTCGTCCTCTCCACCTCCGGGGGCGCCCTCGGGTGTCCCCTCAGGTGGTTCTGCAGGCCCGCCCATACCTTCAGGGTAGGTCTCCGGGAGCCCCGGTAAACGCCGTGGTGCACGACAAGTTCTGACAGGTTCGCACCAGGCCTGCCCCAGGGTCCGGGCCGCGTGCGTCCCGGTGTTCGGGCCGGAGCGGTCAGGGTGTCCGGGGAACCGCCGACATCGCCGGCTGGGAGTGGTCCGCCGAAGCGGAGGGACCGGTGCCGGTGACCTTGTCCTGGCCTTGTCCGACGCCTGTCGACGTGGACGGCGGCACCTGCTCCTGGCGGCCCGAGGAGGTCCCCCGGTAGACCGCCGCGAAGGCCAGCGCGACCATGCCGATGCCCATCACCAGGGCGAGCATCCAGGCGACCGGACGGTGCCAGCGGGCCTGTTTTCCGTAGAGCCTGCCGTACGTTCCCGGCGCGCCGTAGCGGCCTTCGAGGACCTCGGTGTCGTCCAGGTCGTCCAGATCCGGGTCATGGCCGAAATCGCCGTGCTCGTCGGGGTCGAAACCGTCCTCGTAGCGCTCGTCGTCCCCGCGGGTGCGCCGGGTGCGTGCCCGGCGGGCCTCGGCCTCGGAGGCCTCTGCGCGGGCCTGGGCGGCGGCGAGCAGGCGTTCCACCGCGGTCGGCTCGTGGACCACGGCCGCCCGTACGAAGTCCTCGTCGAAGACCACGGAGGCGAACTCTTCGTCCGCACCCCCGCGGTCGCGGTCGTCGTCGGGCTCCCAGCCGTCGGCGAACGGCGTGCCCCCCACGTCCTCCGGCACGGATCCAGAGTAGACCTGGGGGGTCAATTTGGGCAGACGGTATGGAAATTCATCCGCCGGACGAGAAGGTTCCGCAGGGGCGGGGTTCAGCGCCGGATGTGCCCGTCGCCCGTGACGATGTACTTGGTGCTCGTCAGCTCCGGCAGCCCCATGGGCCCCCGCGCGTGCAGCTTCTGCGTGGAGATGCCGATCTCGGCGCCGAAGCCGAACTGGCCGCCGTCGGTGAACCGGGTCGAGGCGTTCACCGCGACCGTCGTGGAGTCGACCAACTGGGTGAAGCGGCGGGCGGCCTGCTGCGAGGTGGTGACGATGGCCTCGGTGTGCCCCGAGGTCCACAGCCGGATGTGCTCCACGGCCTTGTCGAGCGAGTCGACGACGGCGGCGGCGATGTCGTACGAGCCGTACTCGGTCTCCCAGTCCTCGGCCGTGGCCTCCACGAGGGCCGCCCTGGAGTCCTTCGCGTACGCCAGCACGCGCTCGTCGGCATGCACGGTGACCCCGGCGTCGGCGAGGGCGTCGAGGGCGCGGGGCAGGAACTCGGGGGCGATGTCCTGGTGGACGAGGAGGGTCTCGGCGGCGTTGCAGACACTGGGCCGCTGGGCCTTGGAGTTGATCAGGATGTCGATCGCCATGTCGAGGTCGGCCTGCGCGTCGACGTACACATGGCAGTTGCCGGTGCCGGTCTCGATGACCGGGACCCTGGACTCCTGGACGACCGTGCGGATCAGGGAGGCGCCGCCGCGCGGGATGAGCACGTCGACCAGGCCGCGGGCGCGCATCAGCTCCTGCACGGACTCACGGCTCTCGCCCGGCACGAGCTGCACGGCGTCGGCGGGCAGCCCTGCGCCGCCCACGGCGTCGCGCAGGACGCGGACGAGGGCGGTGTTCGACTCGTACGCGGAGGACGAGCCGCGCAGCAGCACCGCGTTGCCGGACTTCAGGCAGAGGGCGGCCGCGTCGACGGTGACGTTCGGGCGGGCCTCGTAGATGATCCCGACGACGCCGAGCGGCACCCGGACCTGGCGCAGGTCGATACCGTTGGGGAGGGTCGAGCCGCGGACGACCTCGCCGACCGGGTCGGGCAGGGCCACCACGTCGCGCACGTCGGAGGCGATCGCGCGCACCCGCTCGGGGCTGAGCGCGAGCCGGTCGATGATGGCCTCGCTGGTCCCGGCCTCGCGGGCCTTCGCGATGTCCTTGGCGTTGGCCGCGACGATCTCGCTCGTACGGACCTCCAGCGCGTCCGCGATGGCGAGCAGCGCGTCGTCCTTCTCGGCCCGCGGCAGGGGCGCGAGGTCGGCGGCGGCGGCCTTGGCGCGGTAGGCGGCCTGGGTGACCGGGGACATCGAGTCGTACGGCGAGAGCGTGGTCATGTCGGCAGCGTAATGCTCCGAACGAGTCCGTCCAGCCGTTGTCCCAAACCGCGAGACACAGGGCGAAGAGGGCTCAAAAGGGATGTACGCCGACGGGGGTGGCCGGCAGCGGCCCGTATCCCTCGGCGATCCGCTGGTGGTAGGTCTCGCGGTCGATGACCTCCAGGCCGACGATCTCCCAGGGCGGCAGCTTGGCGGTCTGCCGGTGCTCGCCCCACAGGCGCAGCGCGACCGCGGCGGCGTCGTGCAGGTCGCGGGCCTCTTCCCAGTAGCGGATCTCCGCGTGGTCGTTCGCGTACCGGCTGGTCAGCAGAAAGGGGTGGTCGTGGGCGAGCTGCTCAAGGCCCCGCCTGACCTCCTTGAGCGGCGCCTCGCCGCCGGAGACGCTCAGCGTGACGTGCCACAGGCGCGGCTGGTCGACGGGCTCCTCGTGCTCGTACGAGTCCCCGGCCGCGACGCTCATCAGGACCCGCTCCTCACCCGCCGGACGGGAGGCACCACCGCGCGACGCGGATCCACCGCGGGACGCCGCCGCCCCAGGGCGCACTCGTCTCACGACGGCCTCCTTTTCGCAATGGTCGTGCCGAAACTCCCTGCAACAAAGTTGAGCAGGTAGGGCGCCCTCGTGTGGTGGTTTTACTGAACGTCCCCCTGGCGGGGGCGCCGGAATCGGCCGTTACGGATGCCCCTGGCGGCCCTTTTGCGGGTGTTTACGGGTGCAGGAGCACGAGGTCGTCCCTGTGTACGACCTCTCGTTCGTACGCCGGGCCCAGCTCGCGCGCCAGCTCCCTGGTGGAGCGGCCGATGAGCTGGGGGATCTCCTTGGCGTCGAAGTTGACCAGCCCGCGGGCCACCGCCCGGCCCGTGCCGTCGCGCAGCTCGACGGGGTCGCCCGCGGCGAAGTCCCCCTCGACGGCGGCGATGCCGGCGGGCAGCAGCGAGGTGCGCCGTTCGACGACCGCGCGCACCGCGCCGTCGTCCAGGATGAGCGCGCCCTGCGGGGTCGAGGCGTGCTGCAGCCACAGCAGGCGATCGGCGGAGCGCTTGCCGGTGGGGTGGAAGTACGTGCCCGTGTCGCGGCCCGCCATGGCGTCGGCGGCGTGGACGGCGCTGGTCAGCACCACGGGGATGCCGGCCTCGGTCGCGATCCTGGCCGCCTCGACCTTGGTGACCATGCCGCCGGTGCCGACGCCGGCCTTGCCCGTACTGCCGATCTCGACGTGCGCGAGGTCCTCGGGGCCGCGCACCTGAGCTATCCGCGACGTACCGGGTTTGCTGGGGTCGCCGTCGTACACGCCGTCGACGTCGGAGAGCAGGACCAGCAGGTCGGCGCGGACGAGATGGGCGACGAGGGCCGCGAGGCGGTCGTTGTCGCCGAAGCGGATCTCGTCCGTGGCGACCGTGTCGTTCTCGTTGACGACCGGAAGGGCGCCCATCGCGAGGAGCTTGTCGAGGGTGCGCGAGGCGTTGCGGTGGTGGGCGCGGCGGCTCATGTCGTCGGAGGTGAGCAGCACCTGGCCGACGCGGATGCCGTGGCGGGCGCAGGAGGCGGTGTAGCGGGCGACCAGGAGGCCCTGTCCGACGCTGGCGGCGGCCTGCTGGCGGGCGAGGTCCCGGGGGCGGCGGCGCAGTCCCAGCGGGGCGAGCCCGGCGGCGATGGCGCCGGAGGAGACGAGGACGATCTCGCGCTCTCCTCCGCTGCGGCTCTTGGCGAGGACGTCGACGAGCGCGTCGACACGGTCGGCGTCGAGGCCGCCCGAAGCCGTGGTCAGCGAGGAGGAACCCACCTTGACGACGATCCTGTGCGCCTGCGCCACAGCCTGCCTTGCCCCTGCCACCTGCGGTGTGTCCCCTCGTGTCGGTACGCGGCGATCCGGCTCACCCGCACGGCAATCTACGCGAACTGGCAGCGGTGACGCCCGTCGGTCCACTGGGCGGACGGCGGCGCGTGACCACACCCTCACTGCTTGCGCATGCTCACCCTGATCAAGGTGCCGTCGGGCGCGTGTCGTCGAGCGGCCGGTGCGCGTTAACCGGGAGCCCGCCCCGTCAGGTGAGGGCGGGCCCCCGCACACGCCCAGCACCTTGGAGTGACCGCAGTGCCCACACCTCTCCCCCACCGGCAGACCGCGGTGAGAGCGCTCATCACGGCCCTCCTCGCGGCCTCCTTCGCCACTCAGGTCGTCACCGCCCTGCTCCCGCACGCCGTCCTGCTCATCGCCGCGACGGGCACGGGGCTGGTCACCGAGGCCGCGCTGTACCGCTGGCAGCGCTCCATGGCCTCGGCGTTCGCCAAGTCGCACGCGGACGTCACGGTCCGGCAGGTGGTGCGGGACCTCCTGCTCGTGGTGGGCCTGCTCAGGATCGAGGAGCAGGACCAGGAGACCCGCTGCACGCCGCTGCTGGCCGGGCTGCTGCTGTTCTACGTGCTCCACTTCGCGATCCAGGCGGTCTCGCTCCTGGTCCGCCGCACCCGGACCCTGCCGGTGCTGACCCGCAACATCGACGCCTCGGCGCTGCGGCTCTCCCCCGCGCCGCCCGCGCTGCTGCTGCGGCGCCCGGGTCACCGGCTGCCGGTGTTCGGGCTGCCGGCGACGGCCGGGCTGCTGGCGATGGCGGCGACCGACGAGCGGCGGATCGCGGCGGCCGGGATCGCGCTGTCGGTGGGCCTCGCGGCCGTCGGGCTCGGTCAGCTGCTGCTGCGGCTGCTGCCCGGCCGCCGGCCCGCCTGCGAGCAGGAGGTGCTCGACTGGTTCGACGCCTGGCTCGCCGAGTACCGCCCGACCGTCGGCCTCTACTTCTCCGGCGGCGCCTCGTCGGCGTACCAGGCGAACATGTGGCTCCAGCCGCTCGCGCGGCTCGACGGGCGCCCGCTGATCGTCCTGCGCGAACGCTTCATGCTGCAGCGGCTCGCGGCGACGGACATCCCCGTCGTCTGCCTGCCCAGGGTCTCGACGCTGATGCGCCTGGAGCAGTCGACGCTCCAGGTCCTCATCCACCCGTCGAACTCCGGCAAGACCTCACAGGTGCTGCGCATCCCCTCGATCCTGCACACCTTCGTCAACCACGGCGAGAGCGACAAGCTTTCCTCGTGCAACCCGTACGCGAAGGCGTACGACGAGGTGTGGGTGGCCGGACCCGCGGCGCGCGAACGCTACGCGCTGGCGGACGTCGGCGTGGAGGACAAGGACGTGGTGGAGATCGGCCGACCGCAACTGGACACGATCCGCCCCGGCGACGGTCCGCCGACCGGCCCGTACACCACCGTCCTGTACGCCCCCACCTGGGAGGGCTGGGACGGCAATCCCGGCAACACGTCGGTCGTCGCGGCCGGCGAGAACCTCGTACGGGAGCTGCTGGCGGACCCCGGCGTCCGACTGCTGTACAAGCCGCATCCGCTGACGGGGTCGGTGGATCCGCGCGCCGGGGCGGCCGACCTTCGCATCCGGGAACTGATCCGGGCGGCGAACCGGCAGCGCGGCAACGAAGCCCCCGCCTCCTCGGCCGGTACGGAACTGGCCGACCGCACCGCCGAGTTGGACCGCCTCACCACGTCGGCCTTCCGCACGAGCGCGGACCACGTCGAGCGGATGCTCCTCCAGTCCGTCCCGCGGCCGGAGCACGCCGAGGCGGTCCGCGCCGCCACGGTCGCCTGGGAGGAGGCCTACTGGGCCTCGCTGCCCGTCGGCGAGCACCAGGTCGTCATGGGCGCACGCCCCACCATCTACGACTGCTTCAACCGCGCCGACCTGCTGATCAGTGATGTGTCGAGTGTGATCTCGGACTACATCGCGAGCGAGAAGCCGTATGCGGTGGCGAACACGAGCGGGCTGCCCGAGGACGCGTTCCGGGAGACCTTCCCGACCGTGCGGGCGGCGACGGTTCTCACGCCGGACGCGTCCGGCGTGCCTGCCCTGCTGGCCGCGGTCCGCGATCCGGGACGGGATGAACTCGCCGGTGCGCGGGCCGAGTTGAAGCTGCACCTGCTGGGTCCCGCCGAACCGTCGTCCCAGGTGCGCTTCAACGCGGCGGCCGAGGCCCTGCACGCGGCGGCCGGGAAGCACCGGGAGCGGGCCGCGCTGCGCATGGCCTCCGCGATCCCGGGGCCGCGGGCGAGCCTGGACACCGCCGGGCCGCAGAGCGCCGCCGTCACGCCGCCCGCAGCGGTCCCAGCACCCTCCGGGCCACCCGCCGCAGGCGCGGGAGAGGGGGCGTCCGGGGCTTGAAGCCCTCGATGGTGACCGTTTCCTGGGTCGTCGGGATGTAGCAGCTGTCCGGTATCCCGGCGGCCGGGTCGCGGAAGTGCGGGTAGCCGAGGTAGGCCTTGCGGCCGCGCGCCTCCAGGTGCACGACGGGGGCCTTCTTCGCCTTCACGAACTCCAGTACGTCGACGAGGAGATCGGCGCGGCCCTGCGCCACCAGGTGCAGCCGCAGCCGCTCGTGCACCTTCAGCCGGCCGGCCACCACCTCGTTCCAGTACGCGTCCATCAGCGGCTTCGCGAGCTCCAGCTTGTGGCGCCGGATCTTCTCGCTCTGCTTCAGGAATCCCGGGCCGAACTGCGGGAGCAGCGTGACGATGAAGGGACGGACCATCAGGCCGTCGCGGCGCGGACCCGCGGGCAGGTGGTCGGCTATCAGGTGCATCAGCGCGCGGGCGGAGTCGAAGCGGTGGGTGTAGTTGCCGCTCTTCGTCGCGTGTTTGCCGTCCTCCCGGCCGACCAGGTAGTAGCACTCGTAGTCCGCGAGCACGGAGACCCCGTCGGCGCGGAGGTAGGCCTCCATCGTGAACAGCGCGTCCTCGCCGGTCACCAGCGACTCGTCGAAGATCATTCCGTGCCGGGTCAGCAGGTCGCGCCGGAAGAGCTTCTGCGCGCTGAGCGTGAACTTGATCTTCGACGAGAACACGTCCGTACGGGGCAGGTTCTTGCCCCACATCGACTGCGGGGCACCGCGGTTGACCCCGACGACCTTGCCGAGCACGACGTCCGTGCCGTTCTCGTCGGCCATCGCGACCATGCGCTCCAGAGCTTCCTCGCCGAGGTGGTCATCCGCGTCGAGAAAGAACACGTAGCGTCCGCGCGCCTTGCCGAGGCCCACGTTGCGCGGGCCGCTGGGGCCCCCTGAGTTGGGCTGCCGGAGCACGGTGACGGCCATCGCGGCGCGCTCCGCGAACTCCTCCAGGTACTCCCCCGTACCGTCCGTCGATCCGTCGTCGACGGCTATCACTTCCAGGCGCGACGGATCGAGCGTCTGCGCCTCGACCGACTCCAGGCATTTCACCAGATACGGCATGGCCTCGTACGCCCCGATGACCACACTCACATCAGGCTGTGTGACGGTCACTTCTTCCCCCTAGTCATGGAACATTTCCCCCGTATCACCTCAATCGCTACCTGGAAGACGGTTGGACATACGTACTGGTTGCCTATGCGTACTCAAATGGTGAGGCAGGTCACAGATCACCTTCGAGCGACAAAAGGGCCCGGTTTCCGAGGAGTTCTCCTCGGAAACCGGGCCCTTTCGCAGGTCCGGGCGGATCAGCCCGTGATCACGTCGGCCTCCGCCGCCGTCGCGTCGTCGGCGACCGCCGCCGAGGTGGCGGCCTCCGCGTCCACGGCGCCCGTGTCCTGGCCGAGGTTGCGCGTCTCGGCCTTCTGCGCGAGCTGCTGCACCGCGGTGTTGAACTGGACGATCGAGGTCGGTTCGTCCGGGCCGAGCAGGTACTGCTTCAGCTCCTGGCGGTCGACGCCCAGCGGGTCGGCCGACGGGTCGCGGACCGCGTCCAGCAGCCCGCCCAGCTCGGCCGCGCTGTTGGAGAGGATCACGGCGGCGCGCACCGCGGTGTTCTGCCGCTTGAACTCCTCGACGCCCAGCTCGGCGGAGTCCGTGACCGCGTACGGCTTGCCGCTCGCGATGAAGTCCGAGACCACGCTGGAGATGTCGGAGACCATCGCGTCGGAGACGTTGAAGCAGTCGTACAGCCGCGGCTCGGCGCCCGTGATGACCCGGTGCTCCCAGACGGGGAAGGAGCGCCAGTAGGCGTCGTTCCACTCGGCGCGCAGCCGGGCGACCTCGGCGTGCTTGGCCGCGTCGACCAGGCCGTCGCGGGTGGCCTCGGCCTCGTCGCCCTTCTCGGCGGAGCCGGACAGCTCGGCGATGCGGGCCTCGACGCGCGTCAGGTCGGCCTTGGCCTGCGTCTGGGCTGCGGCGTCGGCACCGAAGGCCGGGTCGGCGGCGCGTGCGGCGGCGGCCTTCTCGACCAGCGCGGTGATCCGCAGGTGCGCGGCCTTGGCCTCGGCGCTGCGGGTGCCGGTGAACGGGTGCGGCTTGTACAGGACGCGGACCGGCGGTTCGGCGTTCACCAGGTCCCGCACGATGTTCTCGCCCGCCAGCAGGATGGAGGTGTTGCCGGGGTTGTCGTCCCAGCCCTCCCAGGTGGGCGCGTACAGGACCGTGGCGATGCGGCCCTCGGGCACGCCCTGCCAGGTCTGGATCGGGGCGAGCTGCGGGCGGCCGACCTCGACGATGTCGTCGTCCCGGACGCCGACGTCCGCTATGGCGTAGCGGTCGCGGCCGGCGCGGCCGGCGGTCCACACCTCGTCGTAGACCTTGCTGTACGGGTTGACGCTGGCGAGCTTGTCGCTGTCGCCGTGGCCGATGAAGACGTGCTTCATGGTCGGGACGCGCAGCAGGTGGATGTTCTTGCCGACGTTCGCCGCGTACAGCGCGACGCGCACGGTGGAGAGGTCCATGTTCATCAGGTGCACCCCTCCGGGCACGCAGATGACGGGGACCGTGGTGGGCGCCATGTTGTTCAGGATGGCGCGCTCGCGCAGGATGATCAGCGGCCGGGTGTCCAGCTGCTCCATCGTCTCCAGCCACATGTTGACCTGGTACGCCGAGTCCTTGGAGCCGGAGAAGTACAGCACCGTCTCCGGCTTGTAGGTGCCCAGCCAGTCGTCGACGGCGGCGAGGACGCGCTCCGCGTTCGGCGGGATCTTGCTGCCGCGGACGTACGGCACGAGTGCGCCGACGTAGACCGTCCCGAGGACCAGCGTGACGCCGATGCCGATGAAGCCGGCCACGGCCGAGTCGGTCAGGCCGGAGATCAGCAGGCCCGTGACCGCCGCGAGGTCGAGGTGGAGCATCTTCTCCGCGGAGCGGTACAGCAGGCGGCGCGGCGGGGCGTCCGGGATGCGCACCCGGGAGGCCAGATCGACGTTGCGGGTGGCTACCGGCATCCGGCGGCGGTTGCGGATCAGCTGCACCAGCGCGCCGTGCGGGGCCTGCAGGCCGTAGGAGGCGATGAAGCAGGCGATGGCCCCGTAGAAGATCAGGCCGTCGGAGAGGGAGAGCCGGGCCAGCAGCAGGACCAGCAGCAGCTGCCGGATCAGGAAGCGGATGGAGAGACCGGCCCGCACCTTGCTCAGGCGGTTGATCAGGTAGCTGCCCTTGCGGTGCAGATAGTGATCCGCCAGGTACGTCACTGCGGCTGCGGCCGCGAAGGCGGGAACGCTCGGGACGAGCGCGGCCAGCATGAGCGCGGGGAAGCCCAGGATCATGAGGGCCGCCGCGGCCAGCTGAGCCGCACTGCCCACCCGGGCAACGCGTATAGCGGTGGAAATCACGGAGAAACCTGCTCTTGAGGGGTGGGTGCCGGTTTTCGCACCGAAAACCCTTGGAAAGAACCTGAAAAGGTCCTGAAAGGGCCTTGTGTGCGATCTGCGATTTTACGGATTCAGGCCTCTGCGAATGCGTGATGAACACGCAGCCACAGAGGCCTGAATGACGGAAAGCTATTCTCCGCTAATTATGCCATGCCGTCCTGGCGGTCCAGCACGGAGGCCAGCGCCGCCTCGAAGCCGGAGGCCTTGCCGGCGCCCGCCGTCGGGTCCTGCTGGCGTACGTCGATGACGTGACCGGTCAGCTCGGAGAGCAGGACGTCGAGCGAGGTGCGCGCGACGGCCTCGGAGGAGAGCAGGCTGCCCGCGGGCTCCTGGCCGAAGGCCTTGGTGCGCATCGGGGTGGCCGTGCGCTCCGGGTTGATGCAGTTGACGCGGATGCCGTCGCCGGCCCACTCGTCGGACAGGGCCTGGGTCAGGTTGACCATGGCGGCCTTGGTCGAGGAGTACAGGCTGTACTCGGCGCGGCCGCGGGTGTAGCTGCTGGAGGTGTACAGGAGCAGCTGGCCCTTGGTCTCGGCCAGGTACTTGTACGAGGAGCGGGCGATCTGCACCGGCGCGAGGTAGTTGACCTTCAGCGCTTCCTCGATGGTCGCGTTGTCCGTCTCGGCGAGCTTGCCGATGCGCAGGACGCCGGCGGTGTTGATCACGTAGTCGATGCGCCCGGTCTCGGCGTAGGCCTGGGACAGCGCGTCGTCGACCTCCTCCGGGTTCTCGACGTGCGTGCCCGTGGTGGAGCGGCCCAGCGCGTAGGTCTTGGCGCCGAAGCTCTCGGCCAGCTCGGCGATGTCCTTGCCGATGCCGTACGAGCCGCCGAAGACCACCAGGGTCTTGCCGGTGAGCAGCTCGCGGTAGGCGGCCTCGTCGGCCTGCTCGGGCGCGGCCGTGGAGGCGAGCTGGAAGAGCTTGTCGGCGATGAAGACGTCGACCGGCTGGGTGACCTTCATGTTGTACTCGTCGCCCGCGACGACGTGGATCGGCACGTCCGGCAGGTACTTGAGCACGACGGAGCAGTCGTCCGTGGCCTGGAAGTTCGGGTCGCCGGCGGCGACCTCGTAGGCGCGGCGGATCGTGGACAGCTTGAACGCCTGGGGCGTCTGGCCGCGGCGCAGCCGGGAGCGGTCCGGGATCTCGGTGATGAACTCGCCGTCCTCGCCGTGCGTGCGGGTCACGATGATCGTGTCCGCGGACGGGATGGCGACGTCGACGGCCTGGTAGCGGTCGAGGGCGGCGACACAGTCGTCGATCACGCGCTGCGACAGCAGGGGGCGCACGGCGTCGTGGAAGAGGACCTTGCGGTCCTCGCCCTCGGTCAGACCCTCGCCGAGGGCCGCGATGGCGCGCTCGGTGGTCTCGTTCCGCGTCGAGCCGCCCTCGATGATCCGGGTGACCTTGGTGAAGCCCGCCTTGGCGACGATCTTCTCGATGTCCGGCACATAGCCCGGGGCCATCAGCACGATGATGTCGTCGATCGAGTCCGCGTGCTCGAAGGTGGTCAGCGTGTGCTCGATGACCGCCTTGCCGGCGATCTTCAGCAGCTGCTTCGGAATCGACAGACCCACGCGCTGACCGGTGCCGCCAGCCAGGATCACTGCGGTGGTGCGGGGCTTGGCTATGTGCTCAGACACAGGTGACCTACCTTGGGACGTCAGGGAACCCGAGAATGGTCCCACTTTCGGTTACTGCAGTGCAAGGTGAGCGCCCTCTGCTGCATATGTGCGGGACACCGGTTATTCACCTTGCACGCTGGAGCAATGCCGTGACGCCGGACCGAAATGTCCAGGTTGCTGTGAGTAACTGCACACGCTGATCACACACCTGCACCCCCATTCCACGCCGAGTCACTTTCCGGTCACACCTTTCACCCGCAAGAAGACGCGGGAAGACGCGGGAAGGGGTGAGTCCGTCCGGGTGCGTGCCCGGACGGGCTCACGTCCGCCTCAGCCGCCGGAGGGCCCGGTGGCCCAGGACCCTGACGAGTTCCCCGGAAGGGGTCTGGTGAACGGTCCGTACGGCGGACGGCCGCAGCGGCACCTCCGCCGCCACCGCGAGCACCCCGTACAGGGCCTGTGCGGCCACCTCCGGGGCGATCGCCAGCGCGTCGGGCGCCTTCCCCTGGCGGGCGTCGGGGCTCGCGGCGGGGGGCGGCGCGGAGAGCAGCGCCGGGTTCCCGAGGACCCGTACGCCCATGGTGGTGATCCGGCCGGACATTTCCGCGCCGATGCCGGCGGCCGCCTCCAGCGCCCACTGCGGCGTGACGATCCTGGCGTCGTCCGGTGCGGGGCGGCAGGTGTTCTTCATATGCATGACGGCGCCATTGCGCACCAGCTTGGAATACAGCTCGTCGGGGAGGCTGTTTCCGCGGAACTCCGTGTTCAACCGCCGCAGCATTTCCGTTTCGGCGAGCGTGAGGGAACGGTTGGCGGTGTCCGGCACCGGCACCAGAAGACCGCCCGGGAGGCCGAGAAGGGCTTCGAAGGTGCGCATGAGACCGTCACGGTCGCGGTCGTCTACCACGGCGACCGTGATGTTCTCCGGCCCGACGACACGTGACCAGCGCTCGACCAGCCGGTCGTGGCGGTGGCGCCGCCAGAAGCTGGGGTTCGGCCTCTCGTACGGCGCCTTGCGCAGCATGTGGTCGAGCCACTCCTCGTAGCCCATGCGCAGTCCGTTCTGCACGTACTGCTGCCACTGCGAGGGCATGATCCGGGCCAGCGGGCGCAGCGTGACCAGGACGTGCACGCGGTTGCGGCCGAGGTCGTCCGCGATACGGGCGATGGTCTCGTCGTCGGGCGCGTCCGCGAAGAACTCGCTGCTGATCACCGAGGTGCGCCGCCCGGTGGCGCGCACCAGCTCCGTCAGCTGCCGCCAGTGCCCCTCGGTCGGCTCGGTGTCGCCCATCATGCCGGGGCGGGCGCAGACCGCGAGGGCGGCCTCCATGGGGTGCCTGCTGCGGGCCGGGAAGACCACGCCGTGCGGGACCATCGCGTCCTTCGCGGCGAACAGCGCGCCCTGGATCGACGTCGTCCCGGTCTTGTGCGGCCCGATGTGCAGGAGGCGGGTACCCGCGGGCAGCGCGGCGGGGGCGGTCCCGGCGGCTGCCGGGCGGGGTGTCGAACAGTCGGTCTCCATGGTCACGGGACGCTAGATCTCACACCTGAGTCTTACCTGAAAACGCTCTGGGACTCGGATGAGTGCCTTGGGTGCCATGAGTCCCGGAGCGTTTCCGTACGACGAGTGCGGCGGATGCGGCGTCTGATGCATCTACTGCAACTACTGCAACTACTGCAACTACTGCGTCACACCAGGCGTACGCCGGGCTTCCCCGCCTCGACCCGCAGCCGGGCCAGCGTGCTGGAGCCGGCGTCCGGTCGCAGCACGGTGTCGGCGACGCGGACCTGGGCGTCGATGCCGTCGCGCCGGATGTCGAAGAGGTGGTAGCCGCGGTGGGCGTCGATGAGCTTCCAGTGCGGGTTGTCCGGCATCCGGGCGTCCCACTCTGCGTGGAAGGCGGCCTGGTCCTGATCGCCGTTGCTGGAGATGGAGGTGCCGACGAACTCGGCGCCGACCACGCCGGAGTCCGGGTCCGCGTAGTCCCGCTTGAGGTCGCTGACCATCGTGAGGTGGCGGTCGCCGGAGAGCACCACGGGGTTGCGGATGCTCGTGAACTCGTCGAGGAGGGCGTTGCGTTCGGCCTGGTAGCCGTCCCAGGCGTCGTAGTACCAGAGCTTGCCGTCGCCGATCTGCAGGTCGGTCTCGGCCATCATGATCTGCGAGGCGATGAGGTTCCAGCGGGTCGGCGACTTGTGCAGCCCCTCCAGCAGCCACTCCTTCTGGTCGGCGCCGAGCATGGTGAGCGAGGGGTCCTGGGCGCCCGCCTGGCCGGTCGCCTGGTCGCTGCGGAACTGCCGGGTGTCCAGGACGTTGAGGCGGGCCAGGCGGCCGAAGTCCAGGCGCCGGTACATCTGGATGTGCGGGCCGTTGGGGACCGCGCTCGCACGGACCGGCATGTGCTCGTAGTACGCCTGGTAGGCGGCGGTCAGCCGGGCCACGAAGGCGTCGTGCGACTGCTTGGCGGGGTCCTGCGGGATCTCGCCCGCGAAGTCGTTGTCGACCTCGTGGTCGTCGAAGGTGACCACCCAGGGCGCGGCCGCGTGCATCGCCGCCAGGTGCGGGTCGGTGCGGTACTGGGCGTAGCGGTTGCGGTACTGGACGAGGGTGTACGGCTCGTCGCTGCCCTCGTGGACGCGGGCACCGGTGGTGGCGGGCTTGGACTCGTAGATGTAGTCGCCGACGAACAGGACGACGTCCGGGTCCTGGTCGAGCATGTCGGCGTACGGGGTGAAGTAGCCGTGCTGCCAGTTCTGGCAGGAGGCGAGGGCGACGCGCAGGGTGCCGCCGGGGCTGCGGGGGTGCGGGGCGGTGCGGGTGCGGCCGGCCGGCGAGAGCTGTCCGGCCGTGCGGAAGCGGTACCAGTACGCGCGGTCGGGGCGCAGTCCGCGGACGTCGACGTGGACGCTGTGGCCGAGTTCGGGGCGCGCCGGGGCGACACCGCGGCGCACCGTCTTTCTGAAACGGCCGTCCTCCGCGATCTCCCACTCCACGGTCACCACACGGTCGGGCATGCCGCCCCCGTTCAGCGGATCGGGGGCGAGCCGGGTCCACAGCACGATCCCGTCGGGCAGCGGGTCACCGGAGGCGACGCCGAGGCTGAACACACCGTCGGGCAGCGGGGTCTCGGCGGCGCGGGCGGACGTCGGCAGCCAGAGCTGGGCCGAGGCGGCGGCGCCGAGCACCGCGGCTCCGGCGGTGAGAAAGCGGCGTCGATCGCGTGAGACTGCTCCGGTCATCGGTGAACTCCCTTGCGTCGGTTGCCTCTTGGACATCAGGAGGCTCACACGGCGCAGCGGCCCGCCCCCTGAACGGAATACGTCACGGGCATGACAAATAGGCAGACAAAAGCGGACCCGCCGCGGCAGTGGACACAGCCCTGCCGCGACGGGTCGGACAGACGGTCAGCGGGCCTGAGAGACGGTCGGTGTTGCCGACCCGCGGTCAGCGGGTCCGACAGTCGATCAGCGCACGAACCCCGCCCCGAGCTTCGCTCCCGCGGCGACCGTGCCCAGCGTGCCCGCGCCGAAGGTGAACGAGCCAGTCGGCGTGATCCCGGACGAGGTCGACCTGAACACCCACACCGACCCGGCGTTCGCGTTCTCGCCCGGGGCGCCGACGGCGAGTTCGGCGCGGCCGTCATGATTGGCGTCGATCAGCCGGGCGGCCCAGCCGAAGGTGTCCTGGTCCTCCGCGCCGCCGGGCACGCCCGCGGTGTTCTGGCTGAACACCTTGGCGCCGGTACCGGTGAGGCCGTTGGCGGTGCCGCGCATGGTGACGACGGCGCCGGCCCGCTTCCTGCCGTCGAACCCCTCGCCGGGCACACCGACAGCCACGTCCTTGTAGCCGTCGCCGTCGATGTCGGCGACCGAGAGGGAGAAGCCGAAGGCGTCGGAGCCGCCGAATCCGTCGGAGCCCTCGGCGACGCCCGGCACCCCGGGGCTGTCCTGGTTGAAGGACTTCGCCTTGGCTCCGGCAGGTCCGCTCGCGGCGCCGGGAATGTAGGTGATCATGCCGCCCTTGGCGAGCGGAACATCGACGTCGCTGTCGGCGCCGTCGCTGGCACGGCCCGAGACGATGTCCGCGTAGCCGTCACGGTTCACATCGCCGATGGCGAGGTGCTCGCCGCCCTGCAGCCGTCCGCCGCCGGACTTCTGGATGACGGTGCCCTCGGAGAGCCCCTGGGCGGAACCGGGGTAGAAGAGGATGCGCCGGGCGTCCCACTCGTCGCCGTCGTTGACGGCCACCGCGAGGTCGCTGACGCCGTCGCCGTTCACGTCGCCTGCCGCCATGTCCAGGAAGCGGTTGTCCTCGGTGGTCAGTGTGGCCCCGGCACCGACGGAGCCGTCGCGCACGAAGGGCCCCGACAGGACACCGATGTTCTGGTAGGTGCCGTTGGTGACGACGTCCTGGGTGTGGTCGCCGTCGAAGTCCCCCGTCACGACCTGGCTGCCGACGATGTCGTACGACCCGGAGCCGTTGAGCAGGGTCGAGCCGCCCGAGAGCCCGTGGGCGCCGCCCCAGATCACCGCGAGGGTGCCCGCGTCGACCTTCGTACCGACGTCCTCGCGGGAGGCGCCGACGATCAGGTCCGCGTAGCCGTCCTTGTCCAGGTCGGCCGTCGCGATCGCGCTGCCGTACATGTCGCCGGCCTCCGCGACTCCCGCTATACCGGCGGTGCTCTGGCTGAACACCTTCTTCGTCGAAGTCTTCAGCCCGGTCGACGAGCCGTACACCACGGCGACGTATCCGGCCTTCGCCTTGCCGCCCACGGTCGCCTCGGGCGCCGCTACGGCGAGGTCGGGGTAGCCGTCGCCGTTGAAGTCGTCCTGGAGCTTCGTCGTGGTGGCCGTGGTGGCCGTGGTGGGCGCCGCGTGGGCGGCGGCCGGGAGGGCCGCGGCCCCGGTGACGGCCAGGGCGACGGCCAGACCGATGCGCCAGGCTCCTGTACGTGCGTTCATCCGAACTGCTCCTGTTCTTGCGTGAGTTGTGGTGGAAGCCGGCAGGGGGCCGAGTCGGCGGTGGCTCAGTTCGCGAACGCGGCGCCGAGACGGGCGCGATACGGATCCGTGCCGAGCGTGCCCGCGCCGAAGGAGACGGACCCCGTGCCGGTGACTCCGGAGGCGGTGGAGCGCAGGGCCGTCACCGAGCCGGCGTCCGTGTTCTCGCCGGGGGAACCCACGACGAGATCGACACGGCCGTCGTTGTCGGTGTCGAGCAGGGTGCTCGCGGCGCCGAAGGAGTCCCCGCGCTCGGCGCTGCCGGGAACCCCCGCGCTGTTCTGGCTGAACACCCTCGAGCCCGCGCCGGTCGGCCCCGACGCGCCGCCGGGGATCACGGCGAGAGTGCCCGCGTCCCGCACTCCGGAGAAGTCCTCGCCGGGGTTGCCGGCCACGATGTCGCCGTACCCGTCGCCGTTCACGTCCCCGACGGCGACGTCCGCGCCGAAGAAGTCACCCGGCTCCCCGACCCCGGGGACGCCCGGGGTGTCCTGGTCGAGCATGCGAGGATCCGCGGCCCGCGGGCCCCGCGCGCCGCCGAGAACGACGCCGACCCGCGAGCCGTACGTGCGCGGGTCGGACAGCTCCCCGGGGGAGTTGGCGGGCAGCGGGCGGCCGAAGACCAGGTCGTCGCGGCCGTCGCCGTTCACATCCCCCAGCGCGATGCTGTTGCCCGCCTCGATGAACCGGCCCTCGCCGTCCTTCAGCGTGGTGAGGGGGGCGAGCCCGCCGCGGGTGCCGCGCAGCCAGTGGGCCTGGTGAGCGGAGTCGTCGCCCGGGTCGTCGTGGTCCCACGGCGCGGTCAGGGTCACGAGGTCGGTGATGCCGTCACCGTCGACGTCCCCGGTCGCGGCGTCCAGCAGGTTCGAGTCGCCGTCGGTGAAGGAGACCTCCTGCGTACGGGCCGACGCGCCCGCGCGGGTGAACGGGCCGAGCCGCAGACCGCCGTACGTGGCCAGGTCGGCGTGGCCGTCGCCGTCGAAGTCGCCCACGGCCGCGAACGAACCGATACCGGGTCCGTCGGGCAGCAGGATCGTTCCGCCGGACAGGCCGCTCGCCCCGCCCCACAGCACGGTCACGCTGCCCGTGACATCGACGCCGCCCCGCTGCCACTTCTCTCCGGCCGCCGGGACCACCAGGTCGGTGTAGCCGTCGCCGTCCAGATCGCCGGTGGCCGGCCGGCCACCGAACGCGTCGCCCTTCTCGGGCGTCCCGGGAACACCCGCGCTCGCCTGCGTGAACACCTTCTTGGTCGCGAGGTTCAGCCCGTGCGCCGAGCCGTACACGACGGCGACGTACCCGGCCGCCGACTTCCCGCCGACGGTGGCCCGCTCCGCACCGACAGCGAGGTCCTCGTACCCGTCGCCGTTGAAGTCGGCACGGGTCCCCGGGGCGGCGGGCTGTGCATGGGCGAGCGGCGGAACGGCGATCGCGGCGAGCAGTGCGAGGGCGACCACCGCACCTCTGCGCAGAGCAGCAGGCTGGGACACGTCGACTCCGGGGGGCTGGAAGAGAAGTGGGCGCGGAGAGGAAGATCCTCATCCGCGCCCACTACGACTCCCGGTCCGCCCGGTTGGTTGCCCTGTCCATGCCGTGACTTTCCCCCGCGTTCACCTACGACCGAGGGAACAAAGGCCCGAGGGAAAGGGCCGCCACAGCAATGGCACCGGCGGTGGCGTTCTAGAACGGCTCGAAGTCGTCGTACTCCTTGTCCGACTCGTCCCGCTCCGCCTGCTTGTCGCGGCGGCGCTGCGCGGCCGGCCTGGGCACCTCCAGGCGGTGGTCCTCGCCGCGGCGGCCGAGCATCTCCGCGCCGGCCATGACGGTGGGCTCCCAGTCGAAGACGACCGCGTTCTCCTCGGGGCCGATGGCCACGCCGTCGCCCGAGCGGGCGCCCGCCTTCATCAGCTCCGACTCGACGCCGAGGCGGTTGAGACGGTCGGCGAGGTAGCCGACGGCCTCGTCGTTGCTGAAGTCGGTCTGGCGGACCCAGCGTTCGGGCTTCTCGCCGCGGACCCGGAAGAGGCCGTCCTCCTCCTGTACGACGGTGAAGCCGGCGTCGTCCACGGCCTTCGGCCGGATGACGATGCGGGTCGCCTCCTCCTTCGGCTTGGCGGCGCGCGCGCCCCCGACCACCTCGGCGAGCGCGAAGGACAGCTCCTTCAGACCGATGTGCGCGACCGCCGACACCTCGAAGACGCGGTAGCCGCGCGCCTCCAGGTCGGGGCGGACCATCTCGGCCAGATCCTTGCCGTCCGGTACGTCGATCTTGTTGAGGACGACCATGCGCGGACGCCGGTCCAGGCCGCCGTACTGCTTCAGCTCCTCCTCGATGATGTCGAGGTCGGAGATCGGGTCGCGCTCGGACTCCAGGGTCGCCGTGTCGAGCACGTGCACGAGTACGCTGCACCGCTCCACGTGCCGCAGGAACTCCAGGCCCAGGCCCTTGCCCTGGCTGGCGCCGGGGATGAGCCCGGGCACATCCGCGATCGTGTAGACCGTCTCGCCCGCGGTGACCACGCCCAGGTTGGGGACGAGGGTCGTGAAGGGGTAGTCGGCGATCTTCGGCTTGGCGGCGGACAGCACCGAGATCAGCGAGGACTTGCCCGCGCTCGGGTAGCCGACGAGGGCCACGTCCGCGACCGTCTTCAGCTCCAGGACGATGTCCATCATGCCGCCGGGCACGCCGAGGAGGGCGAAGCCGGGCGCCTTGCGGCGGGCCGAGGCCAGCGCCGCGTTGCCGAGGCCACCGCGACCGCCCTCGGCGGCCACGAACGACGTGCCCTGGCCGACCAGGTCCGCGAGCACGTTGCCCGCCTTGTCGAGGACGACCGTGCCGTCCGGCACCGGCAGGACGAGGTCCTGGCCGTCCTTGCCGGAGCGGTTGCCGCCCTCACCGGGCTTGCCGTTGGTGGCGCTGCGGTGGGGCTTGTGGTGGTAGTCGAGGAGCGTGGTGACCGACTGGTCGACGACCAGGATCACATCGCCGCCACGGCCGCCGTTGCCCCCGTCGGGGCCACCGAGGGGTTTGAACTTCTCCCGGTGGACGGAGGCACAGCCGTGGCCTCCGCTACCCGCGGCGACGTGCAGCTCGACGCGGTCCACGAAGGTGGTCATGGGATGTGCCTCCAGATACGTACGGAAAAATCTCTGCAATCGCTGCGATCTCTGCAAGCGCTGCTCAGAGATCACTACCTCAGTTAAAACACGCGAAAGGCGGACCCGCTTCCCGTAGGGGAAGTGAGGTCCGCCTCGCGAAAGATCCGGTCAGGCGACCGGAACGATGTTCACGACCTTGCGGCCACGGTGCGTGCCGAACTCGACCGCACCGGCGGCCAGCGCGAACAGCGTGTCGTCCTTGCCACGGCCGACGCTGGCGCCGGGGTGGAAGTGGGTGCCACGCTGGCGGACCAGGATCTCACCGGCGTTGACGACCTGACCGCCGAAGCGCTTCACGCCGAGCCGCTGAGCATTGGAGTCGCGACCGTTCCGGGTGGACGATGCGCCCTTCTTGTGTGCCATCTCTCCTCAGTCCCTTACTTCGCAGCCGCGGGGATCTCAGTGACCTTGATCGCCGTGTACTGCTGGCGGTGGCCCTGACGACGGCGGTAGCCGGTCTTGTTCTTGTAACGAAGGATGTCGATCTTGACGCCCTTGTGGTGGTCCACGATCTCGGCCTGAACCTTGATGCCGGCCAGCACCCACGGGTCGCTCGTCACGGCTTCGCCGTCGACAACGAGCAGGGTCGAGAGCTCGACCGTGTCGCCAACATTGGCGGTGGGAATCTTGTCAACCTCAACGATGTCGCCGACAGCAACCTTGTGCTGGCGACCACCGCTGCGCACGATGGCGTACACGCGGATCTCTCTTTCGCTCGAAATCGGAACCCCGCAGTCCAGCCACCCGCTTACGCGAGCGGCCTCTCCCGAAGCGCGAGGCGCCGGGAGGAAGAGGTTTACGGGGTGCGGCGTATCGATGGACACGCCGACGGTCAAGGTTACGGGGCCACGACCGAAAGGGTCAAACCAGGTCGGGCCCCGCGGGAGTGCGGCCGCTCACGCCGACGCCCCCGGCCCGGTGGATTCACCACCGGACCAGGGGCGATGGTCGATCAGGCCTCGTCGGCCGAAGCCGTGACGGAGGGCACCGTCTGCTCCGCCGCCGCGGTCTTCTTCGACGCCGTCTTGGTGGCCGCCTTCTTCGCGGTCGCCTTCTTGGCCGTCGTCTTCTTGGCGACCGTCTTCTTGGCCGCGGTCTTCTTGACGGCGGCCTTCTTCGCGGTCGCCTTCTTCGCCGTCTTGCGAGCGGCCGCCTTCTTGGCCGGAGCCGCCTCGGCGTCGGACCCGGTCTCGGCCACGACCTCGGCGGGTGCGCTCTCCGCGGTGACCGACGGGACGACCACGACGGCCGCCTCCTCGGACGCGGCGGGCGCGGTGGCCTTGCGGGTCGCACGACGGCGCGGACGGGCCGGGGCGGCGCTGTCGACGGGCGTCTCGGCGGGCGCCTCGGCGACCTGCTCCGGCTGCTTCGCCTCGACGGCCTCGGGCTCGGGCGCCCGGACCGGCTCGGCGACCGGCTCCGTGACCGTCACGGCCTCGTCCGCCGCCTTGGGCGAACCGGCCGGGGCGGACACCTTGCGGGTCGCACGACGGCGCGTACGGCCCTTGGGAGCGGCGTCGTCCTGTACGGCTTCCTGCGCGGCGGCGGGAGCCTCGACGACCGGGGTCTCGACAACCGGTGCCTCGGCGACCGGCGCCTCGACGACCGGGTCCTCGACCGCGACCGGCTCCGACTCGGCTGCCTCACGGCTCTTGAGGGCGCGCTCGGCACGCTCCTCACGCCGGCTGGGACGGCCCTCGGCCCGCGGCGCACCCGCCGGAGCGGACGCCCGCCGGGTGGCCCGGCGCCGCGAACGCCCACGGGTCGCGGCGGCCTCCGCCTCGGCGGCGCTGCTGTACAGCTCGTCGTCGGGCACGAAGGCGTCGCTCAGCGGCTCCGCCACGGCCGACTCGGACAGCGCGACCGGCGCGGCGATCTCGGCGGCCACTTCGGCCTCGGTCTCGCTCTCCAGCTCCTCGGCGTCCGTGACCACGGACTCGTGCTCGTGCGTGTGCTCCTGCTCGGCACCACCGCGGCCACGCTTCTTGCGCTTGCCGCCCCCACCGACGGCGGTCGGCTGCTCCATGTGCACGATCACGCCACGGCCGTTGCAGTGGACACAGGTCTCGGAGAAGGACTCCAGGAGGCCCTGGCCGACCCGCTTGCGCGTCATCTGGACGAGGCCCAGCGAGGTGACCTCGGCGACCTGGTGCTTCGTACGGTCACGGCCCAGGCACTCCAGCAGACGCCGCAGCACCAGGTCCCGGTTGGACTCCAGGACCATGTCGATGAAGTCGATGACGACGATGCCGCCCAGGTCGCGCAGCCGCAGCTGGCGCACGATCTCCTCGGCCGCCTCCAGGTTGTTCCTGGTCACGGTCTCTTCGAGGTTGCCGCCCTGACCGGTGAACTTCCCGGTGTTGACGTCGACGACGATCATCGCCTCGGTCTTGTCGATCACCAGCGAGCCGCCGCTGGGCAGCCACACCTTGCGGTCGAGCGCCTTGGCGAGCTGCTCGTCGATGCGGTACGTCGCGAAGACGTCGACCTCGGAGGTCCACTTCGAGAGACGGTCGGCCAGGTCGGGCGCGACGTGGGCGACGTACCCGTGGATGGTCTGCCACGCCTCGTCACCGCTGACGATGACCTTGGTGAAGTCCTCGTTGAAGATGTCGCGCACGACACGGACGGTCATGTCCGGCTCGCCGTACAGCAGGGTCGGAGCGTTGCCGCTCTTCGCCTTCTTCTGGATGTCCTCCCACTGCGCCTGCAGCCGCTCGACGTCACGGCGCAGCTCGTCCTCGCTGGCGCCCTCGGCGGCGGTGCGCACGATGACGCCCGCGTCCTCGGGAACGATCCGCTTGAGGATGGTCTTCAGACGCGCGCGCTCGGTGTCGGGCAGCTTGCGGCTGATGCCCGTCATCGACCCCTCGGGGACGTAGACCAGGTAGCGGCCGGGCAGCGAGACCTGGCTGGTGAGACGGGCGCCCTTGTGGCCGATCGGATCCTTCGTCACCTGGACGAGCACCGACTGACCGGACTTGAGGGCGACCTCGATACGGCGCGGGCCGTTGGCCATGCCCAGCGCCTCGAAGTTGACCTCACCGGCGTACAGGACGGCGTTGCGCCCCTTGCCGATGTCGATGAAGGCGGCCTCCATCGAAGGCAGCACGTTCTGGACCTTGCCCAGGTAGACGTTGCCCACGTACGAGGTCGACTGCTCCTTGTTGACGTAGTGCTCCACGAGCACGTTGTCCTCAAGGACGCCGATCTGGGTGCGCTCGCCGCTCTGGCGGACGACCATGACACGCTCGACGGCCTCGCGGCGCGCCAGGAACTCGGCCTCGGTGATGATCGGGACCCTGCGGCGGCCCTGCTCACGCCCCTCACGGCGGCGCTGCTTCTTGGCCTCCAGACGGGTGGAGCCCTTGATGGACTGCACCTCGTCCGACGGGTGCTCGTCCTTGGCCTTGCGCGGCTCGCGGACCTTCACGACGGTGCGCTCGGGGTCGCCGTCACCGGCCTCGGCCTCGGTCCCGGAGTCACCGGCGCGACGACGACGGCGACGACGGCGACGGCTGCTGCTGGAGCCGCCCGCCTCCTCGCGCTCGTCCTCGTCCTCGGCGTCCTCCTCGACCTGCTCGGCGGTGTCCTCGGCGTCCTGCGCGGCCTGGTCGGCGGCGTAGTCGTCCTCGCCGCCCTCGGCGTCCGAGTCCGCGGACTCGCCCCGGCGACGGCGGCGCCCACCACGGCGGCGGCGCCTGCGGGAGCCGGTCTCCTCGGAGTCGTCATCGTCGGCGGCGTCCTCGGCGGACTCCTCCTCGACGGCCTCCTCGGGCTCCACGACGGGCTCCTCGGCCACGGGCGCGGGCGCCTCCTCGACGGCACGGCGACGGCGGCGACGGCGCGGGCCTGTCTCCTCCTCGACGACCGCGGGGGCGGCGACGGCCTCGGGGGCCTCCTCGGGCTCGACGGCCTCCGGAGCCTCCGCTGCCTCCTCCTCGGCCGCCTCGGCGGCAGCGGCGGCGGCAGCGCGCTCCGGCGTCTGGAACATCGGCTCGGTGAACACGGGCGCCTGGAACACGGCGACGGCCGGACGCGCCGGGCGGCGCGCCCCCTCGTCCTCGGCGCGCTCCTTGGGCGCGGGCGCGGAGAACCCGACAGCGGCCTTACGGGTGGCACGGCGACGGCCGCGACGCGGCGCGGCCTCCTCGGCCTCGGCCGTCTCGGCGGCCACGGGCTCAGGGGTCTCGGCGGGCTTGGTCTCGCTGGTCACGGGCGCCTCCACACGCTCGTCGGCGGCGTCGCCCTCAGGCGCACCGGCGGGCGCGGACACGCGCCGGGTGGCGCGCCGACGCGTACGGCGGGGAGCGGTGTCCTCTTCCGCGTCCGCGACGGGCTCCGGCTCCACGACGGGCTCGGGCTGGGGCGCCGGCTCGGCCTCGGCGGCAGCGGGCGCACCGGTGGGCGCGGAGGCGCGGCGGGTCGCACGACGGCGCGTACGCCCGGCGGGCGCGGCCTCTTCGGCGGCGGGCGCGGGGGTCTCGGTGACCTCGGCGGCAGCGGGCGCCTCGGTCGCGGGGGTTTCCGCGGTGGGCTCCACGACCTCGGCGGCCTGCGGCGCTCCGGTGGGGGCGGAGGCCCGGCGCGTGGCACGGCGGCGCGGACGCGCCGCAGGGGCCTCTTCGGCTTCTGCGGCCTGCGCTGTCTCTGCGGTCTCCACGGCCTCGTCGGGCTCGGAGGCCGCGAGGTCGGCGGAGGACGCCACAGCCGGTATGGCCGGCGCCGTGGTCTCGGCCGCTGCCTCGGCTGCGGCTTCCGAGACACCCGAGGGCGGTCCCGCGGGGCGGGACGCTGCGCGGCGGCGGCGCCGCGGCGGCAGGGTGTCGCTGGGGGTGTTGTTGTCGGGTCCCACGGACGACTCAGTGGGTTCGGTCGGTTCGAGCATGCGGGTGGATCTCCCGTCAGGCTCCCGGGCGCCGCGCCTGGTCCGGCAGTACCGGTGACGTCCGCGGCTCGCGCGATGCGCGGTGCCGCCGTCCGGGGCGCGGGCGCCGCACGGGAGCTCTCTGTGTCCTGTCTCGCCGGTTCCGTACGCCATGTGTGCGTACGGCCTGGCGAAAGTCTTCTGGTCGGTGCGCTGCCCGACCCAGGTGGCTCCCGAGTACGAGGGCGACGCTACGACGTCCGTCCTTACGCGGAACCTTCCCTACGCCGGCGCCTTCGCGGTGGCAGTCGCGGCGACCGTGGATTGCTCGGTCGCTGCTGCCTCGCGGTCGGGCGCGAGCGGGTCGGTCACCGTGCCGGTCTCTTCATCGAAAAGCCCCTGCGCCAGCCTGGTCACCGCTGCGGGGACCGGCGGCGCCAGGTCGGCCACAGCTCGGAGACCGGACAGGACGTCGTCGGGTCGTACGGCAGGCGTCACGTGCCGAACAACCAGGCGCAGTATCGCACAGGCCTGGTCTGTCGGCCTATCAGCCTGGGGAGAGTGCGCCTCGAGACTCGCTACAGCGGCGCGGGCGTCGAAGGTGCGGATGCCGTTCTTGGTCTTGCGCTGCACCTCGACGGCGTCCGCCGCCTTGAAGGCCTCGACGGCGCGCTCCGCGTCCTCGGGTGCCACGCCGTCGAGGCGCAGCTCCCAGGTGGATGCGGTGAGCCGGTCGGCGAGACCCGAGGTGCGGGCCTCGACCGCCTCGATGATGTCGAGCCCGACGGGCATCGACTCGTCGAGGAGCTCGCGCAGCTTGTCCGGGTCACGCGCCTCGGTGAGGGCGATCTCCAGATACTCCGCCTCACTGCCCGTGCCGGTGGGTGCGGCATTGGCGTACGACACCTTCGGGTGCGGTGTGAACCCCGCCGAGTACGCCATGGGCACCTCGGCGCGGCGCAGCGCACGCTCGAAAGCGCGCTGGAAGTCACGGTGGCTGGTGAACCGGAGGCGGCCGCGCTTGGTGTAGCGCAGGCGGATGCGCTGCACCGCGGGTGCGGGCGGCGGGCCTTCGGGCTGTCGCTTGCCCAGTGTCGTTCAGTCCTTCGTGAGAGCGGTCGTACTGCTACCAAGAGTACGTGTTTCGGCCGCTGCCGGTTCCCGGCGGGCCACGGCCTGCGGCTCCGCGGGCGTTCCGAAGAGCATCCGGCGGAAGTCGGCGCGGGCCTGCCGGGCGGACTCGCGTGCGGCGGTGAGCGCCTGCCGGGTCGCGCGGCCGACGCTGCGCGCGGCCTCGGCGGCGGGCCGCAGCACGGTGTCGCGCACGACGTGCCCGAGGGGGGTCAGCACGGTCCGGTACACCCAGCGCACCGGCTCCACGAAGATCCACCGCAAGAGGGTGCCCAGGAACCGCCCGACGGCGAGCGAGATCCGCCCGGCGATCCGCCAGGCATGCCCGAGCGCCTCGCCGACCTCCCGCACGACGACGGCGAGCACCCGCCCGACGGGCACGAGGACCCACCGCCACACGGCGAGGGCGGGCAGCACGAGCAGGATGCGCGCGGTCCAGTAGAAGACGGCACCGATCCCGGTGAAGATCATCCGTACGAGCCAGGCGGCGCCCTCGGCCACCCAGGCGATCGCCCGCCCCACAGGCGTCAGCACGTACTGGTGGATCCACAGCGCGGGCACGACCACGAGGTACCGCACCAGCCATGCGGCGCCCGTGTAGATCCCGATCCCGACCGCCGCGAGCACGGCCCCGATGCCCTTGAGCACCCAGGCGATCGCGTGCCCGACGGGCGTCAGCACGCGCGCGTACACCCAGCGAAGGCCGGCTCCGATGACCCCGATCAGCCAGCCGAGCGCGGCCCCGATGACGCCGAACACCCAGGCCAGCCCGGTCCCGACACCCCGCACCAGCCAGGCGATCGCGCGCCCCAGGGGCGTGAGCACCTGCCGGTACACCCACACCGCGGGCACCACGAGCAGTGCATGGCCGAGCCAGGCGAGCCCCTTCCCTGCCGGCACGACGGCATACCGCCACAGCGCCACCCACGGCCACACGAACAACGCCCGGCCCACCCACAGCAACGCCCGCCCCAGCGGCCGCAGCAGCGTGTCGTTCAGGAACCGCCCGCCCACGACCAGCGCGTCCCACACCATCCGCACCGGCACGACCAGCACGAGCACGACGATCCGCACCGGGAGGCGGATCGCCACCGCGAGACACCCCTCGGGCGACTGCGGCGGGGGTGCCTGGACGGGCGCCTTTTCGAAATCCATACCTGCGTAGACGCTTCAGGTGCCCGTCTGGATGCGGTCGATCGGGATGTGCTTCTCGCGGACGGGAGGCGACCCTCGCGGAGGTGACGCTCACTCATCCCGTCAGCTGCGCGTCCCCGAGGAGGAGTTGGTCGGACCCCGAGCAGTCGTCCTGGTGATTGACGAAGGTGGCTGCAATGCGCAGTTGGCCACCGCTCACATCGGCTTCCATCTTCAAGGGCTTGTCACCTGTCGTCACGGTGCCCGTCCACTTGACCACGTTATTGACGGTCACTTTCAGCGTCGCCGAGAGAAGCTGCGCTTTGTTGCTGTCACTGAATCCGACGGTTGCCTCCAGTCGACGATAATCGCCGGGGACAGCCCATTGAACCCAGGAATCGCTGACCTTCCGGTAGCAGTCCGGTTCGTCGAGGGAAGCGCTGTGGGCGTAAGTCGTACCCATTATCTGCGGGTTCGCGGCATCGTATCCAGCGGATTTGCGCGCGGTGACATCCAGTTCGGACAGATAGAGAGACAGTGCGCCGGTGGGCGCGGCCGAGGTCGGGTCGAGGCTCGGGCCGCCGGTCGGGCTGTCGGTCTCGGAGGGGGTCGGGTCGGTCGGGGCCGGGTCACTGGCGGAGTCCGTGGGGTCCGGCTTGGGGGAAGGGCCGCCGTCCGGCGACGGCGAGAGGGACTCCTTCGCGTCGGCCTTGACGGCATCGCTTCCACCGAACCTGTTCACCATCAGGCCGACCAGGAAGATCAATACCCCGCAGCAGACAAATACGTGGGCACTCTTGCGTATCTTCCGCCCTCGCTTCTCACGCACTGCCTTCTGCGGCTCCGTCTCATGGGCGGGATCACCGTGCAGAACCGTCAATGCGGCGAGATAGATCGGACCGGATATGGCCACGAACGCACCTGCGAGGGCGCCGAATACCGGCAGCGCGTTGTTCACTCGTTCCCCCGTCCCCCGGGTGATGACCGCGTCGAGACCTAGCATCATGGCACGCACGAAGCGCCCTGCGAACGGAAAAGAAAGAACTCTCCGAGGCCCGCGAATGGTCGTGCCCATGTGCGGGCAGGTCGCGGCGCGTATCCGCGCCGAGGCCGCCAACCGGCTGACCTCCGTGGCGGGTCGCGGAGCCATGCCCCGGCCTGCTGGGACCCTGGTGGCCATGGCATCCGGGGCAGGCACTCCTGAGACTTCGACGAAAGCGGGGCTCGTCCTGCTGACACTCGCGGCCGGGCAGTTCCTGATGGCGCTCGACAGCTCCGTCATGAACGTCTCGATCGCGACGGTGGCCGACGACGTGGGCACGACCGTGACCGGGATCCAGGGCGCGATCACGGCTTACACCCTCGTGATGGCCATGCTCATGATCCCCGGCGGCAAGGTCGGGGCACTCATCGGCCGCAAGCGGGCCTTTCTGATCGGCTGCGTCATCTACGGCTGCGGATCCCTCACCACGGCTCTCGCTCCGAACCTTCCCGTTCTCCTGCTCGGCTGGTCGTTCCTCGAAGGCGTCGGGGCGGCGCTCATCCTGCCCGCGATCGTGGCGCTGGTCGCCGGCAACTTCCCGGCGGAACGCCGGCCCGCCGCCTACGGACTCGTCGCCGCCGCAGGAGCCGCGGCGATCGCGGTCGGGCCGCTCATCGGTGGCGTCGCGACGACGTTCTTCTCCTGGCGTTGGGTCTTCGCCGGTGAGGTCGGCATCGTGATCGGCATCCTCGTACTCGGACGACGCATCATCGACGCACCGGCGGACACCCGCCCGCGCATCGACCTCTTGGGCGCCCTGCTTTGCGCCCTCGGCCTGGGGACCTTCGTCTATGGCGTACTGCGATCGAGCGAGTGGGGCTGGTTCCTGCCCAAGCCCGACGCCCCCTCCTGGCTCGGCATCTCACTGGTCGTATGGCTGGTGCTGGCAGGCGTGCTCCTGATCTGGCTCCTCCTGCACTGGGAGGCCCACCTCGCCGAGAGGGGCAGGGAGCCGCTGGTGGACCCGGCCCTGCTGCGGAACCGGCACCTCACCGGTGGCCTGACGATGTTCTTCTTCCAATACCTCGTGCAGATGGGCGTGTTCTTCGTCGTACCGCTCTATCTGTCGGTCGCCCTTGGCCTGTCCGCGCTCAAAACCGGGGCACGCATCCTGCCCCTCTCGCTGACGCTGTTGGCCGCGGCGATCCTGATCCCGCGCCTGTGGCCAAACGTCTCACCACGCCGAGTGGTACGACTCGGCGTTCTCGCACTGTTCGCCGGCGCGGTGGCCCTGATGGCGGCGCTCGACGCGGACGCGGGCGCCGAGATCGTCACCATCCCGCTCCTGCTGATCGGGCTCGGCATGGGCGCGCTGGCGTCCCAGCTCGGATCGGTCACCGTGTCCGCGGTGCCGGACGAACAGAGCGCGGAGGTCGGCGGCGTCCAGAACGCCGTGACCAACCTCGGCGCCTCGATCGGTACGGCACTCGCCGGGTCGATCATGATCGCCGTACTGACGACTTCGTTCCTGACCACCGTCGAGCAGAACCCAGACATCCCCGCCGGGGTGAAGAGCCAGGCGACCGTGCAACTCGAGAGCGGCGCGCCCTTCCTCTCGGACGCCCAGCTCAAGAGCACCCTGAACGAGGCGGGGACGAGCACAAGGGTGACCGAGGCCGCGCTCGACGCGAACGCCGCGGCGAGGCTGGACGGCCTGCGCGCCGCACTCGCCATCCTGGCCCTCACCGCACTGCTGTCCCTGTTCTTCACCCGGCGGATTCCGACAACCCAACCCCGCTCGGCGGGCCACAAGTGACGACCGGGACAAAGGGCCACGCCACACCAAAGACACCCGGAGCAAGGCGTCCGACGCCTGTCCATGGCAGGCCAAGGCGACGCGTTCTACGCCTCGGCCCGGCGTGACCTGGGGCCACCAGGCCTTCGCCGCCATCCGGGAACTGGCCCCGCGAATGGCAACCGCAGGACCGAGCTGCCGGCTGAGCGCACGGACCAGGCTGAAATCCCGCTGGAGTCCAAGGACCGCACGGTCGGTTGCCGTCCAGTCCGCGCTCCGAGCTCCCTGAGGACGACAGCCACCTCTTCCTCGCTGCCGTCCCCCAACGCCTCACTCACGTCAGTGCGTGTGCCCGCTGCTCGCAGCGTCCTTCTTGACGGTCAGAGGTAGCAGCTTCTGACCCGTCGGGCCGATCTGGATGTGCGTGTCCATCTGCGGACACACCCCACAATCGAAGCACGGCGTCCAGCGGCAGTCCTCGACCTCGGTCTCGTCGAGGGAGTCCTGCCAGTCCTCCCAGAGCCAGTCCTTGTCGAGGCCGGAGTCCAGGTGGTCCCAGGGCAGGACCTCCTCGTACGTGCGTTCGCGCGTCGTGTACCAGTCGACGTCGACGCCCATCGCGGGCAGCGTCTTCTCGGCGCAGGCCATCCACCTGTCGTACGAGAAGTGCTCGCGCCAGCCGTCGAAGCGGCCGCCGTCCTCGTAGACGGCGCGGATGACGGCGCCGATGCGGCGGTCGCCGCGGGAGAGGAGGCCCTCGACGATGCCGGGCTTGCCGTCGTGGTAGCGGAAGCCGATGGAGCGGCCGTACTTCTTGTCGCCGCGGATCTTGTCGCGGAGCTTGGTGAGACGGGCGTCCGTCTCCTCCGCCGACAGCTGCGGCGCCCACTGGAACGGCGTGTGGGGCTTGGGGACGAAGCCGCCGATCGAGACCGTGCAGCGGATGTCGTTCTGGCCGGAGACCTTGCGGCCCTCGGCGATGACGTTCATCGCCATGTCGGCGATCTGGAGGACGTCCTCGTCGGTCTCGGTGGGCAGGCCGCACATGAAGTACAGCTTCACCTGGCGCCAGCCGTTGCCGTACGCCGTGGAGACCGTACGGATCAGGTCCTCTTCCGAGACCATCTTGTTGATGACCTTGCGCATGCGCTCGGAGCCGCCCTCGGGGGCGAAGGTCAGGCCCGAGCGGCGGCCGTTGCGGGTCAGCTCGTTGGCCAGGTCCACGTTGAAGGCGTCCACGCGGGTGGAGGGGAGGGAGAGGCCGATCTTGTCCTCCGTGTAGCGGTCCGCCAGACCCTTGGCGATCTCGCCGATCTCCGAGTGGTCCGCGGAGGAGAGGGACAGCAGGCCCACCTCCTCGAAGCCCGTCGCCTTCAGGCCCTTCTCCACCATGTCGCCGATGCCCGTGATCGAGCGCTCGCGCACCGGGCGGGTGATCATGCCCGCCTGGCAGAACCGGCAGCCGCGCGTGCAGCCGCGGAAGATCTCCACCGACATGCGCTCATGGACCGTCTCGGCCAGGGGGACCAGCGGCTGCTTGGGGTAGGGCCACTCGTCCAGGTCCATGACGGTGTGCTTGGACACGCGCCACGGGACACCCGACCTGTTGGGGACCACGCGGGCGATACGGCCGTCGGCGAGGTACTCGACGTCGTAGAACGCCGGGATGTAGATCGAGCCCGTCTTCGCGAGGCGGAAGAGGACCTCCTCGCGGCCACCGGGGCGGCCCTCCGCCTTCCAGGCGCGGATGATCTCGGTCATGTCGAGCACGGCCTGCTCGCCGTCACCGATGATCGCCGCGTCGATGAAGTCGGCGACCGGCTCGGGGTTGAAGGCGGCGTGGCCGCCGGCCAGCACGATCGGGTCGTCGAGCGTGCGGTCCTTGGACTCCAGCGGGATTCCGGCCAGGTCGAGGGCCGTCAGCATGTTCGTGTAGCCCAGCTCCGTGGAGAAGGACAGGCCGAACACGTCGAACGCCTTGACCGGGCGGTGCGAGTCCACCGTGAACTGCGGGACCCGGTGCTCGCGCATCAGCTCCTCCAGGTCCGGCCAGACGCTGTAGGTGCGCTCGGCGAGCACGCCCTCGCGCTCGTTCAGGACCTCGTAGAGGATCATGACGCCCTGGTTGGGCAGTCCGACCTCGTACGCGTCGGGGTACATGAGCGCCCAGCGGACGTCGCAGGACTCCCAGGGCTTGACCGTGGAGTTGAGCTCGCCGCCGACGTACTGGATCGGCTTCTGCACATGCGGGAGCAGAGCTTCGAGCTGCGGGAACACCGATACAGCGGCTTCGGCAGGCATCTCGCGACTTTCGTGAGCGATCGGAAGCGATCTGAACGGACAGGGGTGACCATCTAGCCTAACGCGGTCACGGTGGCCCCTCGTACGAACAGACCGCCCTTCCCGTACGGCCGGACCACCATCGTCCGTACGGCCGGACCACCATCGTCCGTACGGCCGGACCGCCAATCGTCCGTACGGTCAGACCCCCATCGCCTGCTCGATCGTCTCCCACTCCTTCGGCAGCGCCGCCTCCACAAGCTCCGCCCGCCGCTCCTCGCGCCCGTACAGCACCCCGTAGGTGAAGGCGCTCTCCCCCGCCGCGTGCGCGACCGCGGACAGCTCGCGCAGGGTCTGCCGGGCCATGACGCTGTCCTGGTGCTCCCCGAGCAGGTTCTGCAGGGCCTTCATGGACTTGACCAGCTCCTTGGCCGGCTTGCCCAGGGCCGGATGGGCCGCCTCCGCCGCGTAGCGGGTGCGCTTGGTCTTCTTGCGGGCCTCGTGGATGGCGATGTCCCGGTCGGTGCCGGGTTCCAGGTCCAGCGCCTGCTCGATGAGCGCGGTGACCTTCCCGAAGTCCTTCCGTACGGCCTTGGTGAGCACCTTGCCGGGCTGCTTCCCGGCCGCCTTCGACAGGGGAGGGTCGGCGAGCAGCGCGTCCACGGCGTCGAGCAGGGCCAGATAGCGGTGGGAGTCCAGAACGCCGATCAGCCTGGCGCTCGCCCCGCCCGGTTTGTCGCCCGCCCAGCGGCTCAGCCGCTCGGCGATCGGTCCGGAGACCAGCGTGTGCGGCACCTCGTCGAGTGCCGTGCGCAGGCGTTCGTTCAGCACCTCGCGGTCCCGGTCCACGCCCAGCTCACCGGCCAGCCACTTCAGTTCGTCGCCGATCGGGTCGGTGACGGCCCGGTCGAGGACCTTGCCGTACGACTTGAAGGTGCTGCGCATCCGGCGGGTGGCGACCCGCATGCTGTGCACGGAGTCCTCGGCGTCCTGGCGTACTGCGGGGTCCGTCTCGACGATCGCGTCCCGCTGGGCGCGGACGTACGCGAGCACGTGGTCGGCGGCGGTCACGGGGTCCTCCAGGGGCCCGGGGTCGGGCCTCTTCGGGGCGGTCTCGGCCAGGGCCCGCGCGAGCTTCGACGCCGACTTCGAGGGCCGTACACCCGCCTTGCGCAGCCGCTTCTCCACCTTGTCGAGGAAGGCCGGGTCGCCGCCGTCGGCGAGCTCCACCTCGATCTCGGTCCACTGGGCGCTGCCGTCCCCTCCCAAGAGCCGCTCCGCCTGTACGGCGTCCTCGCTGATCTCGGCGAGGAGGCTGCCCTCCGTGTCGAGGAGTTCACGCACGTCCCGCGCCGAGCGCAGCCGGACCACGGGCAGCAGCTCGGCGTTCCGGACCCGGGAGCGCAGCAGCCCCGCGAACTCGTCGGGGAGGGTGTCGGAGAGCGGGGCCTGGATCTCGTCGCGCACGCCCTGGGCGACGGGGAACTTCAGGTGCCAGCCCGCGTCCGAGCCACCGGTGCGGCGGCGCAGGGTGATCGAGGACGCGGCGAGGCGTTCGTCCGCGGTGTCGTAGTAGGTGGCGTCGAGCTCCATGACGCCCTTGTCCAGGACGGTCTCGACGCCGGCGACACCGGTCAGGTCGGGCAGCCCGCTCTCGTCGGATTCGTACTTGCGCTCGATTTCGCGCTTCGTCTCCGCCATGACATGAATCTAGTGGTTGCGGGGCCCTGTGGGCAGGGCCCCGCAGCCCGCGCCGCGACATCGTCCGGCCGCGCCGCGTCGCGCGGCCGCGCCGTCCACCACCGGTTACGCCGACATCGGCCGCTGCACCCTGATCGACTGGAGCAGTCCGACGGCCACCCATACGGCGAACATCGAGGATCCGCCGTAGGAGACGAAGGGCAATGGCAGACCGGCGACCGGCATGATGCCCAGCGTCATGCCGATGTTCTCGAAGGCCTGGAAGGCGAACCAGGCGATGATGCCGGCGGCGACGATCGTGCCGTACAGCTCGGTGGTCTCGCGGGCGATGCGGCAGGCGCGCCACAGGATGATGCCGAGCAGGAGAAGGATCAGTCCGGCGCCGACGAAGCCGAGTTCCTCGCCCGCGACCGTGAAGACGAAGTCCGTCTGCTGTTCGGGGACGAACTGGCCGGTGGTCTGCGAGCCGTGGCCGAGGCCGGTGCCGAAGAGACCGCCGGAGCCGATCGCGATGCGGGCCTGGTTGGTGTTGTAGCCGACGCCGGCCGGGTCGAGGTCGGGGTTGGCGAAGGCGGCGAAGCGGTTGATCTGGTAGTCGTCGAGGAGGTGCAGCTGCCAGATCGAGACGGCGCCGAGCGCGCCCGCGCCGAGCAGGCCGAAGACCCAGCGGTTGGAGGCGCCGGAGGCGAGCAGCACGCCGAGCACGACGACGACGGCGACCATGATGGTGCCGAGGTCGGGCATGAGCAGCACGACCAGCATCGGGACGGCCGCGAGGCCGAGTGCCTGGAGCACGGTGCGGTGGTCGGGGTACTGCCTGTCGCCTGCGTCCACCCGGGCGGCGAGCAGCATCGCCATGCCGAGGATGATCGTGATCTTGGCGAACTCGGCGGGCTGGAGCGACAGTCCGCCGAGGGCGAGCCAGTTGCGCTGGCCGTTGATCGTCGCGCCCAGCGGGGTGAGCACCAGCAGCATCAGGAAGACGGAGGCGCCGTAGAGGATCGGTACGGCCGTGCGCAGGGTGCGGTGGCCGAGCCAGATCGTGCCGACCATCAGGCCGAGGCCGATGCCGGCGTTCATGAGGTGCCGGATCAGGAAGAAGTACGGGTCGCCCTGGTTGATCTCGGTGCGGTTGCGGGTCGCGGAGTAGACGAGCGCCGAGCCCATCAGGGAGAGCGCGACGGCCGCGAGCAGCATCGGCCAGTCGAGTCGGCGGGTCACCGAGTCGCGGGCGAAGAGCCGGGTCCAGCCGGCGCGTTCGGGTCCGTAGCCGGAGACGGAGAAGTTGTTCGCGCCGGTCATGGGGTGAGCCTCCGCCGCTTCTTCGGACGGGCAGTACGCCTTCGGGTGTCGCGGTTGGGGGTGGTCGGTGACGGGGTGGTCGCCGGCGTCTGCTGGTCGCCCGCGGCGTCCTCGCTCTTCTGGCCGGCCACGAGGTCCTTGGCCGGGTCCTTGGAGACCTTCGGGGAGTCGATCGAGCCGTCGGTCTGGATCTTCGGCAGGCTCTTCTGCGGGGTGGGCAGCAGGCCCTTCTTGCTGTCGACCGAGCCGTCGGCCTGGACGCCGTACAGGGCGCTGTAGATGTTGCGCACGGCCTCACCGGAGGCGCCGGAACCCGTACCGGCCTGGGCGATCGTCATGACGATCGTGTAGTCCTTGCTGTACGTGGCGAACCAGGACGTCGTCTGCTTGCCGTAGACCTCGGCGGTACCGGTCTTGGCGTGCAGCTCGATCTTGTCCTGCGGCCAGCCGCCGAACTTCCAGGCCGCGGTACCGCTGGTGATGACGCCGGCGAGGGCCTTGTCCATGCCCTTGACGGTGGCCTGACTGATCGGCAGCTTGCCCTTGGCCTTGGGCTTGATCTCCTGGACGGTCCTGCCGTCGGCGCTGACGATCGCCTTGCCGATGGTCGGCGTGTGGACCGTGCCGCCGTTGGCGATCGCCCCGTAGATCATGGCCTCCTGGATCGGGGTGACGAGGGTGTCGCCCTGGCCGATGGAGTAGTTGATCGAGTCGCCCTCGCGCATCTTGTTGCCTTCGAGGCAGTTCTCGTACGCGATCTTCTCTACGTAGGTGCCGTTCTTCTTGCCTGTCCTGCACCAGCCGTCCTTGTTGGCCTTCCAGTAGCTCTGCTTCCACTGGCGGTCGGGGACGCGGCCGGTGACCTCGTTGGGGAGGTCGACGCCGGTCTCCTTGCCGAGGCCGAACTGGTGGGCGGTCTTGTAGAAGTAGTCCTTGGGCTCACCCTTCTTCGGGTTGATGCCGCCGTCCTTCTTCCACTCGCGGTCGGCGAGGCCGTAGAAGACGGTGTCGCAGGAGACCTCCAGGGCGCGGCCCAGGGAGATGGGGCCGAAGCTCTCGCCCTCGAAGTTCTTGAAGACCTGGCCGCCGACCGAATACGAGCTGGTGCAGGGGTAGCCGCCGTCCCACTCGTAGCCGGCCTCGACCGCGGCGGCCGTGGAGACCACCTTGAACGTCGAACCGGGCGCGGACTGACCCTGTATGGCCCTGTTGAGCAGCGGGTAGTCGGAGTCCTTGCCGGTGAGCTGCCGGTAGTCCTTGGCGGAGATGCCGCCGACCCAGGCGTTCGGGTCGTATGTCGGCGCGGACGCCATGGCGACGATCCGGCCGGTCTTGGCCTCCATGACCACGGCCGCGCCGGAGTCGGCCTTGTAGTTCTCGCCGGTGATCTTGTCGAACTGTTCGCGGGCCTTCTTCATGGCCTGGTTCAGCTCGTACTCGGTGATGCGCTGGACGCGGGAGTCGATGCTGGTGACGAGGTTGGAGCCGGGCTCGGCGGCGTCGGACTTGGCCTTGCCGATGACGCGGCCGAGGTTGTCGACCTCGTAGCGGGTGACGCCGGCCTTGCCGCGCAGCTCCTTGTCGTACTGGCGCTCCAGTCCGCTGCGGCCGACCTGGTCGGAGCGCAGGTAGGGCGAGTCGGTGTCCTTGGCCTTGGTGATCTCCTCGTCCGTGACGGGCGAGAGATAGCCGAGCACCTGCGCGGTGTTGGCCTTGCCGGGGGCGGCGTAGCGGCGTACGGCCTCGGGTTCGGCGGTGATGCCGGGGAAGTCCTCGGAGCGCTCGCGGATCTGCAGGGCCTGCTTGGCGGTGGCCTCGTCGGTGATCGGGATGGGCTGGTAGGGCGAGCCGTTCCAGCAGGGCTGCGGCGTCTTGGCGTCGCACAGCCGGACCTTCTGGATGACGTCGGCGGGCTTCATGGCGAGGACGCCGGCGAGCTTGGTGAGGACCGCCTTGCCGTCGTCGGCCATCTTCAGCAGGTCGGTGCGCGAGGCGGAGACGACGAGGCGGGTCTCGTTGTCGGCGATGGGCACGCCGCGGGCGTCGAGGATCGAGCCGCGGACGGCGGGCTGCACGACCTGCTGGACGTGGTTGCCGGATGCTTCCTTGGCGTACTCGTCGCCGTTGCGGATCTGGAGGTACCAGAGGCGGCCGCCGAGGGTGCCGAGGAGGGAAAGGACAAGAATCTGGATGACGACGAGCCTGATCTGAACCCGTGGGGTCCGTCCGGTCTCCGGGATGTTCGTCACTGCTGCTGCCTCCCCCTCTCAGTGTGTGTACGAGGCATACGAGTACACGGCCAACCTGTGTGCGCAGGGGCCCGGCTGACGTGTCCTCACAGCCGCTTGACCCCCTTGATGCGTCCGGCGCGGGCCATTCGGGCCTTCGCCGCCTTCACGCGCAGGCCGCTTCTCTGGTTGCCGATGCGCAGGCCTGTGCCGGACGAGAGCCAGCCCGCGGAGACGTCCGTCTTCGCGGACGAACTGGTCTCGGCGAGGGGGTCGTTCTCGGCCCGCCGGGCGAGCGCCATGATCCCCGGGACCACGAAGGGCGCGAGCAGCAGGTCGTACAGCGCGGCGGTGAACAGCAGGCTGCCGAGGCCGACATGGCGGGCGGCGGTGTCGCCGACGAGGGCGCCGACTCCCGCGTACAGCAGGGTGGATCCGATGGCGGCGCCGACGACCACGGCCATGGGTCCGGTGGCGGACTTGATCTGGCCGTTCTCGGGTTTGATCAGCCCGGCGAGGTAGCCGATGACGCAGAGCACCAGGGCGTAGCGGCCCGCGGCGTGGTCGGCGGGCGGTGCGAGGTCGGCGAGCAGGCCCGCGGCGAAGCCGATCAGTGCGCCGCCGACGTGGCCGTAGACCATGGCGAGGGCGAGCACGGTGAGCAGCAGCAGGTCGGGGACGGCGCCCGGCAGGTGCAGCCGGGCGAAGACGCTCACCTGGATGACCAGGGCGACGACCACCAGGGTGGCGGACAGGAGCATCCGGTTGAAACGCATGGGATTCGGCTCCTACTGCTCTTGCTGCTGGCCGTCGATGGGTGCGTTCGCCGAGGGGGTGACCGTCACGGTCACGGTCGGCGTGGGGGTCGGTCTGGGCTTGGGTGGCAGCACCTCGTCGCGCGGGTCCCGCTTGGGCGCCGCGACGACGACGCCGACGATGTCGAGCTTGGTGAAGGAGACGTACGGCTTCACGTAGACCGTGCGGGTCAGGCCGCCGCCGGAGGGGTCGACGCGGGAGACCACGCCGACCGGGACGCCGGGCACGAACGGCTTGTCGGCCTGCGAGCCGAAGGTGACCAGCCGGTCGCCCTTCTCGATCTTGGCCTTGCCATTGAGCAGTTCGACGCGCAGCGGGCGGTCGCCCTGGCCGGAGGCGAAGCCGAGTTCGTCGGTGGACTCCATGCGCGTGCCGACGGTGAAGTCGGGGTCGTTGGCGAGGAGCACGGTGGCGGTGCTCGGACCGACGGTGGTGACGCGGCCGACCAGGCCGTCGCCGTTCAGGACGGTCATGTCGCGCTTGACGCCGTCGTTCGCGCCGACGTCGATGGTGACGGTCCAGGAGAAGCCCTGGGCCGCTCCTATGGCGATGACCTCGGCGCCCTTGATGCCGTACTGGCCCTCGCCCGCGACTTTGATCATCTTGTTGAGCTGCTTCAGGCGGCTGCGGTTGCGGTCGTCGCTGCCGAGCTTCGCCTTCAACGCCGCGTTGTCACGCTCCAGTTCGGCGATCCGGTCGTGCCGGCCGCCGGAGTCGCGGACGGCCGCGATCGCGTTGCCGACGGGGTCGACCGCGCCGGACACCCCGTTCTCGATCGGGCCGAAGACGGTCGCGGCGGCCTGTCGGGCACCGTCGACCGGTGAGTCCTCGCCACCTCTGATGTCCACCGTGATCAGTGCGAACGCGATGGCGATCAGCAGCACCAGGAGCAGCCGGCTCTCTCGTGTGTCCCTCACGTGCGGCGGCCGTGCCTTCCTCGTCGGAATTCGTGTGCCCCGGGCGAAGCGAAGCCCTTTGGTTGGCCTTGATCGCCGCTGGGGCCCTTTGGGGGAGCTTATGCCTCGGGATCAACGATCCGCCGCACGAGAAGGGATCATCTCGTACGGCGGAATCGAAGCGTTACGTCATCTGCGCGGCTGGGCGTCCAGTACCTGCTGGAGCGCCTCGAACTCCTCGACGCACTTGCCGGAGCCGAGCGCCACGCTGTCCAGCGGGTCCTCGGCGATGTGGATCGGCATGCCGGTCTCGCGGCGCAGCCGCTCGTCGAGGCCGCGCAGCAGGGCTCCGCCGCCGGTCAGAACGATTCCGCGGTCCATGACGTCGCCGGACAGCTCCGGCGGGCACTTGTCGAGGGTGGTCTTGACGGCGTCGACGATCGCGTTGACCGGTTCCTCAATGGCCTTGCGGACTTCGGCCGCGGAGATCACGACGGTCTTGGGCAGGCCGGACACCAGGTCCCGGCCGCGGATTTCGGTGTGTTCGTCATTGTCGAGGTCGTACGCCGAACCGATCGTGATCTTGATCTGTTCGGCCGTCCGCTCACCGAGAAGGAGGGAGTACTCCTTCTTGATGTGCTGGATGATCGCGTTGTCCAGCTCGTCGCCCGCGACGCGGATCGACTGAGCGGTGACAATACCGCCGAGCGAGATGACCGCGACCTCAGTGGTGCCGCCGCCGATGTCCACCACCATGTTGCCCGTGGCCTCGTGGACCGGCAGGCCGGAGCCGATGGCCGCGGCCATGGGCTCCTCGATGATGTGCACCTGCCGCGCGCCGGCCTGGGACGAGGCCTCGATGACGGCGCGGCGCTCGACACCTGTGATGCCCGAGGGCACACAGACGACGACACGCGGACGGGCGAGGTAGCGCCGCTTGTGGATCTTCAGGATGAAGTAGCGGAGCATGCGCTCGGTGATCTCGAAGTCGGCGATGACGCCGTCCTTCAGCGGACGCACGGCAACGATGTTGCCCGGCGTCCGCCCGATCATCTTCTTCGCCTCCGAGCCGACCGCGAGGATGCCACCGGTGTTGGTGTTGATCGCGACGACGGAAGGCTCGTTGAGTACGATCCCGCGACCCCTGACGTACACCAGCGTGTTGGCGGTCCCGAGGTCGACAGCCATGTCACGGCCGATGAACGACATTGAGTTCCCCATCAGGATTCGTCTGGCCTTCCCAAGTGGTGCTTTTGATGGCGTATTGGGACGGCGAAGTGGGTGCGGTGACGTGAAGGCTTCCATCGTAGACGCGCCTTCACGAACACTGCGCGAGGGTCTTCGCCATTGTCAGCAGATGATGCGCCGTCTCGCTTCTGGAGACGGGCGTTCGGGGGTAGGCGTTCCCCCGATCGGCACGCATATGCCAGGGGACGGCCGATTTTCCTCGGCCGTCCCTGGTCAGACACGCGAGTGACGTGACGATCCCTCAGAAGTTCATCCGACGCGGACTCAGGCGCGGCCGGGGAAGAAGATCTTCAGCTCGCGCTCGGCGGACTCCTCGGAGTCCGAGGCGTGGATCAGGTTCTCGCGGACGATCACGCCGTAGTCGCCGCGGATGGAGCCGGGCGCGGCGGCGATCGGGTCGGTCGGACCGGCGAGCGCGCGCACACCCTCGATGACCCGATCGCCCTCCACGACAAGAGCCACGATCGGACCGGACGCCATGAACTCCACCAGCGGCTCGTAGAAGGGCTTGCCCTTGTGCTCGCCGTAGTGCTGCTCCAGCGTCTCCTGGTCCAGGGTGCGCAGCTCCAGCGCGGTGATCTGCCAGCCGGCCTTGCGCTCGATCCGGCCGATGATCTCGCCGGTCAGGCCGCGACGGACGGCGTCGGGCTTGAGCAGGACGAGGGTGCGCTGGGTCACGAGGTGGCTCCTTCAAATCACAGATGTGCGGAGCTCAGAGGCTACAGGGCGCGCCTGAGGGGCCCTGCGCGGAGTCAGGACTCCGGGTCCCGGCCCCGAGCGCGCCCTCACGCCGGGCTCGCGGTGCCTTCGCTCCCGGCCTGCGGCTGCGTGTCGGCCTGGGTCTCCGCCATCGCCGCGAACCTGGCCTTGGCCTCGTCGATCTTGCGGCCGTAGTGCACCGACGCCCACCACAGGGCGGCGAAGATCGCGCCCATGAAGAACATGCTGGGCAGGAGGAACCCGGAGGCGATCAGCGCGATCTGCAGCGCCCAGCCGAGCTGGACGCCGCCGGGGCGGGTGATCACACCGCACAGCAGGATGCTCAGCGCCATCGCGATGCCGCTGACCGTCCAGACCGCGGTCATGGACAGGTCGGGGTCCTTCATGGCGACCAGTCCGGCGAAGCCGATGACGAAGAACTCGCCGATCAGGGTCGAAGCACAGAGCGTACGCACGACGGTCAGCCCCTTCCCAGGAGCAGCCGGGCCTCGCCGACGGTGATGACCGAGCCGGTCACAAGGACCCCGCCGCCCGCGAACTCGCCCTCTTCCTCGGCGAGCGTGATCGCGGCCTCCAGGGCGTCGTCGAGACGCGGCTCGACCTGGACCCGGTCGTCGCCGAAGATCTCGACGGCGATCCCCGCCAGCTCGTCCACGTCCATCGCGCGGTGGCTGGAGTTCTGCGTGATCACGACCTCGGCGAAGATCGGCTCGAACGCTTCGAGCAGGCCCCGTACGTTCTTGTCGCCACTCGCCCCGACCACGCCGATGAGCCGGCTGAAGTCGAAGGCCTCACCGACGGCCTCGGCGGTGGCGCGGGCGCCCGCCGGGTTGTGCGCGGCGTCCAGCACGACGGTCGGCGAGCGTCGGACGACCTCCAGACGGCCCGGCGAGGAGACCCCGGCGAACGCCTTGCGGACGGTCTCGATGTCGAGCCGGTCGGCGCGCGCGGCACCGACCCCGAAGAACGCCTCCACGGCGGCGAGCGCCACGGCCGCGTTGTGCGCCTGGTAGGCGCCGTGCAGCGGGAGATACACCTCTTCGTACTCCCCGCCGAGGCCGCGCAGGGTCATCAACTGCCCGCCGACGGCGACGTTCCGGGCCACGACCCCGAACTCCAGACCTTCCCGGGCCACGGTGGCGTCGACCTCGACGGCCTTCTTCAGCAGTACCTGGGCCGCGTCGACCGGCTGCTGGGCCAGGATCACGGTCGCGTCCTGCTTGATGACGCCGGACTTCTCCGTGGCGATCTCACCGTGCGTCTCGCCGAGCCGGTCGGTGTGGTCGAGGTCGATCGGCGTCACGACGGCGACATCGGCTTCGATGACGTTGGTGGCGTCCCAGCTGCCGCCCATCCCCACCTCGACGACGGCCACGTCGACGGGCGCGTCCGCGAAGGCCGCGTATGCCATGCCCGTGAGCACCTCGAAGAAGGAGAGCCGGTACTCCTGCTGGGTGTCGACCATCTCGACGTACGGCTTGATGTCCTCGTACGTCTCGATGAACCGCTCGGCCGGGATCGGCTCCCCGTCCAGGCTGATGCGCTCGGTGATCGACTGGACGTGCGGGCTCGTGTACCGCCCGGTGCGCAGTTCGAAGGCGCGCAGCAGGGCCTCGATCATGCGGGCCGTCGACGTCTTGCCGTTCGTCCCCGTGATGTGGATCGAGGGGTACGCGCGCTGCGGCTCGCCCAGCACGTCCATCAGCGCGGAGATCCGGCTGACGGAGGGCTCCAGCTTCGTCTCGCCCCAGCGCCCGGCCAGCTCGGCCTCCACCGCCCGCAGGGCCTTGTCGACCTCCGGGTCGGCGGGCCGCGCGGGCACATCACCCTGCGGCGCACCGCCCTGCGTGCGCAGGGTACGGCTGCCTGCCTCGATCACCGCGAGATCGGGGTCACGCTCGGTCTCGTTGGCGACGATCTCGTCGAAGGAATCACTGTCGTCCGGGGGGAGCTCACTCACGGGGACAGTCTACGGAGCCGCACTGACACGTGCGGCTGCGGGCGCTTCTTCCCCTCCGGCGCCTGGGGGTATCCAGCCCGTCCGGCGTTTGAGGACGAGCGCGGCAGCGCGATCGGGTACGGGACGGGAAGGGGCGGAGGGGGCGAAGAAACCACCCCGTCCGCCCCCCAGCCGCCTACGCGGGAGGCAACTGCTCCAGCTGGCGCTGGATCCGCGCGATGTCCTCGTCCGCCTTGGCGAGCCGCCCACGGATCTTGTCCACGACCTGGTCCGGCGCCTTCGCCAGGAACGCCTCGTTGCCGAGCTTGGCGTTCGCCTGGACCTTCTCCTTCTCGGCAGCCGCGAGGTCCTTCGCAAGCCGCTTGCGCTCCGCGGCGACGTCGATCGTCCCGGACAGGTCGAGGGCGACCTGCGCCCCCGCCACCGGCAGGGTGGCGGTGGCCGCGAAGCCCTCGCCCTCCGGCTGAAGGCGCAGCAGCTGCCGGATGGCCGCCTCGTGCGGGGCCAGCGCGGTCCCGTCGAGGGTCAGCCGGGCCGGGACGCGCTGGCCGGGCTGGAGGCCCTGGTCGGCACGGAAGCGGCGGACCTCCGTGATGACCTGCTGGAGCGCCTCGATCTCGCGCTCGGCGGCGTCGTCACGGAAGCCACTGTCCTTCGGCCAGTCCGCGATGACGACGGACTCCCCACCCGTGAGGGTGGTCCAGAGCGTCTCCGTGACGAACGGGACGACCGGGTGGAGCAGACGCAGCGTCACGTCGAGGACCTCGCCCAGGACACGGCCGGACACCTTCGCCTGCTCGCCGCCCGCCATGAACGTCGTCTTGGACAGCTCGACGTACCAGTCGAAGACCTCGTCCCACGCATAGTGGTAGAGGGCGTCGGACAGCTTGGCGAACTGGAAGTCGTCGTAGAGCGCGTCGACTTCGGCGACGGTCTTGTTGAGCCGGGACAGGATCCAGCGGTCGGTCGCCGACATCTGCAACGGCTGCGGCAGCGGGCCCTCGACCGTCGCGCCGTTCATCAGCGCGAACCGCGTGGCGTTCCAGATCTTGTTGGCGAAGTTCCGGGACGCCTGGACCCAGTCCTCGCCGATCGGCACGTCGGTACCGGGGTTGGCGCCACGGGCCAGGGTGAAGCGGACGGCGTCGGAGCCGTAGGCGTCCATCCAGTCGAGCGGGTCGACGACGTTGCCGAAGGACTTCGACATCTTCTTGCCGCGCTCGTCACGGACGAGACCGGTGAGAACGATCGTCTTGAAGGGGACCTCGCCGTCCATCGCGTACAGGCCGAACATCATCATCCGGGCGACCCAGAAGAAGATGATGTCGTGGCCGGTGAGCAGGACGTCGGTCGAGTAGAACTTCGCGAGGTCGGGGGTCTGCTCCGGCCAGCCCAGCGTGGAGAACGGCCACAGCCCGGACGAGAACCAGGTGTCGAGGACGTCGGTGTCCTGCTTCCAGCCCTCGGCCTCGGTGCCCGGCGGCTGCTCGTCGGGGCCGACACAGACGATCTGGCCCTCCGGCCCGTACCAGACCGGGATGCGGTGGCCCCACCACAGCTGGCGCGAGATGCACCAGTCGTGCATGTTGTCGACCCAGTCGAAGTAGCGCTTCGACATGTCGGCGGGGTGGATCTTGACCCGGCCGTCACGGACGGCGTCGCCGGCCTCCTTCGCCAGCGGACCGACCTTGACCCACCACTGCAGGGACAGCCGCGGCTCGACGGTGGTCTTGCAGCGCGAGCAGTGGCCGACGGAGTGGACGTAGGGGCGCTTCTCGGCGACGATCCGGCCCTGCGAGCGCAGCGCGGCGACGATGGCGGAGCGCGCCTCGAAGCGGTCCAGGCCCTGGAAGGGGCCGTGCACCGTGATGACGGCCCGCTCGTCCATGACCGTGATCGACTCCAGGCCGTGGCGCTGGCCGATGGCGAAGTCGTTCGGGTCGTGGGCGGGGGTGACCTTGACGGCACCGGTGCCGAACTCGGGGTCGACGTGGGTGTCCGCGACGACGGGGATGGTGCGGTCGGTCAGCGGCAGCTTGATGCGCTTGCCGACGAGGTGCTTGTAGCGCTCGTCGTCGGGGTGAACGGCGACGGCGGTGTCGCCGAGCATGGTCTCGGCGCGGGTGGTCGCGACGACGAGCGTCTCGTCGCCCTCGCCGTACTTGATCGAGACCAGCTCGCCGTCGTCGTCCTGGTACTCGACCTCGATGTCCGAGATGGCCGTCAGACAGCGGGGGCACCAGTTGATGATGCGCTCGGCGCGGTAGATCAGCTCGTCGTCGTACAGCTTCTTGAAGATGGTCTGGACGGCCTTGGACAGCCCCTCGTCCATGGTGAACCGCTCGCGGTCCCAGTCGACTCCGTCGCCGAGCCGGCGCATCTGTCCGAGGATCTTGCCGCCGTACTCCTCCTTCCACTGCCAGACGCGCTCGACGAACTCCTCACGCCCCAGGTCGTGCCGCGACTTGCCCTCCTCGGCAAGCTGCTGCTCGACCTTGTTCTGCGTGGCGATCCCGGCGTGGTCCATACCCGGCAGCCACAACGCCTCGTACCCCTGCATGCGCTTACGGCGCGTCAGGGCGTCCATGAGGGTGTGCTGGAAGGCATGGCCCAGGTGCAGGGAGCCGGTGACGTTCGGCGGCGGGATGACGATGGTGTACGGAGGCTTCTCGCTCTTCGCGTCGGCGGCGAAGTAACCCCGTTCTACCCAGCGCTCGTACAGCTTCCCTTCCACCTCGGCCGGCGCGTACTGGGTCGGCAGTTCGGGAGTGGATGCTGGCGGCTGCTGCTGAGCGTTGTCGGTCACCGGGCCAGTTTAGAGGTGTCACGACCCCGTCCCGAAACGGGATTCTTCCGTAACGGTGCGCCCCCCGATGCATCGCGCGCCCCGCCCTTGCGCCAGGATGTCCGCACCACATAAGTATCTGGAGGGGAACCCAGTAATGAGCTACAACCAGCCGGGCCCGTACGGCGGGCAGCCCCAGCAGCCCGGACCGTACGGACAGCCGGGTCCCTACGGCCAGCAGCCGCAGGCCCCCCAGCCCGGCCAGCCTGGCTACGGCTACCCGCAGCAGGCTCCCCAGCCCGGCTACGGCTACCCCCAGCAGGCCCCCCAGGGTGTCCCCCCACAGACTCCCCCCTACGGCCAGCCGCAGCAGCCCGGCCCCTACGGCCAGCAGCCCTACGGCACCCCGCCCCCGCCCCCCGAGGGCGGCAAGAAGAAGACGGGCCTGATCATCGGCGCGGTGGCGGTCGTGGCCGCGATCGCCGTCGGCGCGTACTTCGTCATCGGCGGGGGCGGCGACAGCGGCTCCGGCTCGGTCGCGGACGACGGCGCGCACAAGCTGACGACGCCGTCCGTCGTGCTCACCGAGTACAAGAAGGGCGAAAGCGCCGGCGACGGCTTCAGTGACGACGACGTCAAGGACGCCGAGAAGCACGGCGTGAAGAACGCCAAGGACGTCGACGCGGAGTACTCGGTCGAGGACAAGAGCAACCCGCTGGCCGGCAAGTACCTGAAGTTCATGGGTGTCTACGGCGAGATCGCCGACCCGGAGAAGGTCGTCGACGCCATGTTCGTCCAGCTCAAGAAGGGGTCCTCCGAGGACAAGGACGACACGGGCACACTGGTCGGCAGCCCGAAGGCCTTCACGCCTTCCGGGTTGAACGGCGCGATCCTCAAGTGCCAGGAAACCAAGATCAAGAACAACGAGTCGTCGTCGACCGATGCGACCTCCGGCCCCAAGGAGATCAGCATGCCGGTCTGCGTCTGGGGTGACCACAGCACCGTGGGCGTCGTCATCTCGATGGACGTCGCCAGCGCCATGGCGGGCAAGTCGGCCGACCTCTCCGGCGCGGCCGACCTGACGGCCAAGTTCCGCAGCGAGGTCCGCGTCAAGGCCTGAGGCCGGCGAACCGGCGTTCCCCTGACAGAAGGCGGCTCATCGTCATGAGCCGCCTTCTGCGTGTGATCAGGCCCGCTTGCAGGCCGGTCCCGACACCTCGGCCGGCACGTGAAGCTTCGCCAAGGCGACGATGCAGGCGGGGCTGGCCGCCTTCCCTATGCCCGTGTCGATCGCCCCGTAATTGCAGGCCGCCTTCACCTTCGGGCCGGCAAAGAACCCATGGCTGGCCACGTAGTTGCTGCAGGAACTCTGCGTGGCGCTCGCCGGTGAGGCCACGAGGATCGGCAGGGCCCCTGCCGCCACCACCACACCGGCCACGGCCACCATCCGCTTCGCCCTCTGGAAAGTCATTCGGAGTCCTCCCGTTTTGCACAGTCGGACATGCGAATGCACGGCCGACTCGGTCGGGTTGATCCGATCATGAAAATAAATCGGCCTCCAGTTCCCGCCGGAACAATGACTTGATCTGCTGTCCCTTGTCCGACACGCCGACGGGCAGGCACCCCGGGTGGGGTGCCAGCCCGAGGGGTACAGGAAGGTCAGGCCGGGTTGTGGTACCCC
>NZ_JBEXDZ010000055.1:0-53597 GCF_040606085.1 Streptomyces sp. NPDC005485
CCCCGGTCGAGGACATCTTCACGGCGGCCGCGCGCCGGCAGTCGGCCGCGCGTCCGGCGGCGCTCGGCAGGCGGCTGGCCGCCCGGCTCGTGGACACCGTGGTGCTGGGCGCGGTCACCGCCGCGGCCGCCGTGCCGCTGGGCACCAAGGCGCTCGACCACGTCAACGAGAAGATCGACGCGGCCAAGCTGTCCGGCGAGACGGTGACGGTCTGGCTGCTCGACGGCACGACCGCCGCGTACCTCGGTGTCATCGTCGCCGTTCTGCTCCTCGTCGGCGTCCTCTCGGAGGCGCTGCCCACCGCCAAGTGGGGCCGCACCCTGGGCAAGAAGCTCCTCGGCATCGAGGTGCGCGACATCGAGGCCCACGAGCCGCCGTCCTTCGGCCTGGCCCTGCGCCGCTGGCTCGTCTACGGCATCCCGGGCGTCCTCGGCATCGGTGTCGTGGGCATCCTGTGGTGCCTCTTCGACCGCCCGTGGCGCCAGTGCTGGCACGACAAGGCGGCCCACACCTTCGTAGCGGCGGGGACGTAGGACGACGTAGCGCATCGGCCGTAGGCGAGGCGGTCCCTCGGACGGCCGCTCGCCGGATGCGGAACCGGGGGGTTCGCGGTCCACTCGGGCCATGAGTAGCGAACCGCCGCCCCCCGGCTCCGGTCAGAATCCACCGGACGACGACCCGCTCAGGAAGCAGCAGCCCCCGCCCGCCGAGGGCGGCGGCTCCCCCTACGACGCCCCCTACGGCGGCCGGCAGCCCCCGTCGTACGGCGGCGGCAGTCCTTACGGCGGCGATCCCTACGGCGGTGGCGGCCCCTACGGCGGCGGCGCCGGCGATCCCCTCGCGGGGATGCCTCCGCTCGCCGACAGCGGCAAGCGGGTCCTGGCGAGGATCCTCGACATGATCATCGTCGGTGTCGTGGTGTGGCTGCTGTCCTGGGCTTTCGGCTTCAGCCAGTACACGCTGGACACCGACAAGATCAAGTTCGCCGACTCGTTCGGCCGGGAGGTGGTCGGCGCCGTCCTCTACATCGCCTACGACACCCTCATGGTCAGCAAGTCGGGCCAGACCCTCGGCAAGCAGCTGCTCAACCTGCGCGTGGCCAACCTCGACAACGGCGCCACGCCCTCCGCGCAGACCGCGCTGATGCGCGCGGCCGTGCTGTGGATCCCGTTCGCGTTCTGCTGCGCGTGTGTCTGGACCGCGATCGCGGGCGGCTGGAGCTTCTTCGACAGGCCCTACAAGCAGGGCCTGCACGACAAGGCGGCCAAGACGGTGGTGGTCAGCACCCGTTGACCTGGAGGGCGGCGCACTGCACCGCGGCGGGTCCGTGCATCACGGGCCCGCCGTTTCGCGTACGGGCACGGAAGCGGCGGACGCCGACACGGACACCGGCATCGGTTCGGGCGCGATGGACACGGAGACGGCGACGGACGCGGTCTCGCGCCGCACCGGGACCCGCTCCTGCGCGACAGCGGCCGCGGTAGCCGTAGCGGCGGCCGAAGTTCCTTCGGCGGGCGCCGACCTGGGCAGCGGGACCGTCATGGCGACCAGCAGCCCGAGAGCGAGAGCCGAGAAGGCGATCAGGATGATCCCCAGGCTCGAACTCGTCTGAGACAGCAGCAGCATGGCGAGCGTCGAGAAGATCACGGTGCAGGAACCGTAGGCGAGCTGTGCGGCGTTCGGACGAGGCATGGCAATCGTGTCCTCGGGTGGGGGTCTCCCCCCGGGTGCCTCTCGCGATGGGGGAGGTGCGGATAAGAATCGGGGGTGAGAAACGGCGTCGACCATGGCAATCCGCCGACATCCGGCGCTCCGCCAATCGACTCTATTCCGCTGCATGCCCGAGGGGAACAGCCGGTAAGCGTGACCTAACCCACGGTGCCGGAGCACGGGGGGCGCACGGAGTCATGCAGTCCACGAAGTGGACGGGTCGACGCGCCCGTTGAGCGGCACATAGACGCCCCGCACGCCGTCCGGATATCGAACGGTCATGACTGCATAGTGCAGTTGGCGGGTCCAAGTCAAGATCTGTCTTTTCTTTGGTAACTCCGGTCAAATGTCGTCACTTGACACGCGTATACGCGCGCGGACCCATGACCAGGATCCCTTCCATCCGCGCGGACGAACGCGGGGGAGGAATCAAGTGACCAGCAGATCATGGACGTTCAGAGCGGCCGCGGTGGGCGTAGCTCTCGCGGCGGCCACCGCCACGTTCTCGACGTTCGCCGTCGCGCAGGCCGACGACACCTCGTCGGCGGCTGTGAACCGGCACGACCCGCAGCCGGCCAAGACGAAGGTCGACCACGACCTCGACGGCCCGCTCAGCAAGACCCAGAAGGCGCAGCGCCAAGAGGCCCTGAACCAGGTCATATCCGGCGACGCCCAGGTCAAGGACCGCAACGGCTCGCGGGTGGTTCAGCTCAAGAGCAAGAAGGGCCACAGCAAGTACGTCGAGCTGGGCCGCGAGAAGACCGACAAGATCTTCACGATCCTGGTCGAGTTCGGCGACAAGACCGACGCCAGTGCGGGCGGCACCGCCGGCCCGCTGCACAACAAGATAGCCAAGCCGGACCGCGCCAAGGACAACAGCACTGCCTGGCAGGCGGACTACAACCAGAAGCACTTCCAGAACCTCTACTTCGGCACCGGCAAGAACGTCGAGTCGATGAAGAAGTTCTACGAGAAGGAGTCCTCGGGCCGCTACTCGGTCTCGGGTGAGGTCGCCGACTGGGTCAAGGTGCCCTACAACGAGGCCCGTTACGGCAACAACGCGTGCGGCTCCACCAACTGCCCCAGCGTGTGGAACGTCGTCAGCGACGGCGTGACCGCCTGGGTCGCCCAGCAGAAGGCGGCCGGCCGCACCGACGCCGCGATCAAGGCGGACCTGGCCAAGTTCGACCAGTGGGACCGCTACGACTTCGACGGCGACGGCAACTTCAACGAGCCCGACGGCTACATCGACCACTTCCAGATCGTGCACGCCGGTGAGGACGAGTCCGCCGGTGGCGGCGCTCAGGGCACCGACGCGATCTGGGCCCACCGCTGGTACGCGTTCGGCACCGACGCGGGCGCCACGGGTCCCACGGGCAACAAGCTCGGCGGCACCCAGATCGGCGACAGCGGCATCTGGGTCGGCGACTACACCATCCAGCCGGAGAACGGCGGACTCGGCGTCTTCGCCCACGAGTACGGCCACGACCTCGGTCTGCCGGACCACTACGACACCAGCGGCGGCGGCGACAACTCCACCGGCTTCTGGACCCTGATGTCGTCCGGTTCCTGGCTCGGCACCGGCAAGAACGCCATCGGCGACCTGCCCGGTGACTTCAGCGCCTGGGACAAGATGCAGCTCGGCTGGCTCAACTACGACACGGCGAAGGCCGGCAAGCAGTCCACGCACAAGCTGGGCGTCGCCGAGTACAACACCTGGGACAAGCAGGCGCTCGTCGTCACGCTGCCCGAGAAGGCCGTCAAGACCGAGGTCGTCGCCCCGGCCCAGGGCGCCACGCAGTGGTGGAGCGGCAGCGGTGACAACCTCAAGAACACGCTGACCCGTTCGGTCGACCTGACCGGCAAGTCGAAGGCCACCCTGGACCTCGACGGCTGGTGGGACATCGAGAACGGCTACGACTACCTCTACACCGAGGTGTCCACCGACGGCGGCGCCAACTGGACCGTCCTGGACGGCACGGCGAACGGCGCGGCCATCGGCAAGGACGCCAGCGGCAAGACCGCCCTCACCGGCACGGCGAGCGCGTACCAGAAGCTGTCGTACCCGCTCGACGCCTACGCGGGCAAGAAGATCGACGTCCGCTTCCGCTACGCCACCGACGGCGGTGTCTCGCAGAAGGGCTTCGCGGCCGACGAGATCTCCGTGACCGCCGACGGCGCCGCCCTCTTCTCCGACAACGTGGAGAGCGCGGACGCCGCGTGGACCGCCACCGGCTTCTCCCGCATCGGCGCGTCGTTCACCAAGGACTACGCGCAGTACTACATCGCCGAGAACCGCCAGTACGTCTCGTACGACAAGACCCTCAAGGTCGGCCCGTACAACTTCGGCTTCTCGACGACCCGTCCGGACTGGGTCGAGCACTACCCGTACCAGAACGGTCTGCTCATCTGGAAGTGGGACACCTCCCAGGCGGACAACAACACCAGCGTCCACCCGGGCGTCGGTCTGGTCCTGCCGATCGACTCGCACCCGACCGCGCTGAAGTGGGCCGACGGCACCGCGATGAGCAGCCGCCTCCAGTCGTACGACTCGACCTTCAGCCGCTACCGCACGGACGGCATCACGCTGCACCACGCGGACGTGGCGACCAAGATCCGCTCGTCGAAGGGTGTGTCGGTCTTCAACGACCACACCAGCACCTACTACGACAAGGCCACCCCGACCGCCGGTGTCCAGGTCACTGACACCAACACCAAGATCAAGATCGTCAAGGAAGCCAAGGACGGCTCCACGATCTCGCTCCAGGTCGGCCCCGCAGTGAAGTAGTCAGCGTTTCCGCAGGTCAGAAAGTGATCGGCCGCAACCCCCTGGCGGGTTGCGGCCGATCGTGTTTAGGTGCGTCCTGTGGATTTCTTATTGACACCGGTGCACACGGGGGTGTGACTGCATGGCCGCAGGAGGTTTCTGCAAGCTGCCTAACGGCAGCGTGGTGGTGGCGCTGAACCTGCCCACCACGCCCGGGGAGGGCACGGACTGCGTCCGCGTACTCGTGCTCGCCCAGAACCGCGCCCGAGCCCTGACCAGGCTCCGCAACCTCGGAATGCGCGCGGTCTACCTGCGCGGCAACTCGGCCCCGCCGTCCCCGGACGAGATCACCGCCGTCCTGCACCACCCGGACGGCCTCATATGGCGTACGGCCCCCGACACGGCCCGTGACAACGGTGTCGGCGGCCCCGAGCTGCCCCAGGAGCTGTGGCACCCGTTCCGGGCCCTGCTGCGCCGCCCCACGGCTCCTCAGGGGCTGTGAGGGCAGGAGAGCCCTAAACGACGGGCTTGCCGGTCAGCTCCACGCCCGCGCCCCGCAGCTCCTCCAGCGCGCGCTCGGTGGTCTCCTCGGCGACTCCGGCCGTGAGGTCGAGCAGCACCTGGGTGCGGAAGCCCTGCGCGGCCGCGTCCAGGGCCGTCGCCCGTACGCAGTGGTCCGTGGCGATCCCCACCACGTCGACCTCGTCGATCGCGCGGGCGCGCAGCCAGTCGCCCAGCGGGACGCCGTTCTCGTCGACGCCCTCGAAGCCGCTGTACGCCGCCGCGTAGGCGCCCTTGTCGAAGACGGCGTCGATCCCGCCGGAGGCGACGGCGGGCGCGAAGTTCGGGTGGAAGCCCACGCCCTCGGTGCCGGCCACGCAGTGCGCGGGCCAGGAGTGGACGAAGTCCGGGTTGTCGGCGAAGTGGCCGCCGGGGGCGATGTGGTGGTCGCGGGTGGCCACGACATGCCGGTACCCCGCGGGCGCCTGCCCGATCAGCTCGGTGATCGCGGCGGCCACGTCGGCACCCCCCGACACCGCGAGGCTGCCGCCCTCGCAGAAGTCGTTCTGCACATCTACGACGATCAAGGCGCGGCGCATGGGCGGTGTCCTTCGGCTCGGCGGCGGGTCGGTCGGTGGTGGGGTGCGGGCCCGGCCTTCGAACTACCGAGCTTAGAGACTTCGTGTGCGGGACGGGAGAGTGCGCGGGCCCCCGGCGCGGGGCGGGGGCGCTGCCGTTGCATTCCCGCTCACCGGGTGTTCATGCGCCCGGGCACCCCGCACCGGACCGCCTCGGACGTACTTCGGCCGGAGTCTCAGACGTACTCCGTCGGAATCACGGACTCTCCGCGCGAGAGCTGGGTCGCCGACAGCGGCAGGTTCGCGCGGGCGGCCGCATGCCGGTCGCGTACGGCGTCGAGCGGCTCGCGGGCCACGACCCGGCCGCCCTTGACCAGCTCGACCAGGAGCTGCCGGTCGGCCAGCTCGCCGGGGACCGCGCCGGTGCCGATCACCTCGGCCTCGGCGACCCCGTACTCGTCCAGGCGCCGCGCCGCCCACTTGCGGCCGCCGATGGACGTCTTGCCGCCGCTCGACTTCTTCGCGACCGCCACCAGCGGAGCCTTCAGGTCCGCCGACTCGGCGCGCGCGACCAGCTTGTAGACCATCGAGCACGTGGGATGGCCGGACCCCGTCACCAGCTGGGTGCCGACGCCGTACGCGTCCACGGGTGCCGCCGCCAGCGAGGCGATCGCGTACTCGTCCAGATCCGAGGTCACCACGATCTTCGTCTCCGTCGCGCCCAGCTCGTCCAGCTGCTGCCGCACCCGGTGCGCGACCAGGAGCAGGTCCCCGGAGTCGATGCGCACGGCCCCGAGGTCGGTCCCGGCGACCTCGACGGCCATCCGGACGGCCTCCGTGACGTCGTAGGTGTCCACGAGGAGCGTGGTGCCCCGGCCCAGCGAGTTCACCTGGGCGCGGAAGGCGTCGCGCTCGTGGTCGTGCAGGAGGGTGAAGGCGTGCGCGGAGGTGCCCACGGTCGGGATGTCGTAGCGGAATCCGGCCGCGAGATCGGAAGTGGTGGCAAAGCCGCCCACGTAGGCGGCGCGCGCGGCGGCCACCGCGGCCAGCTCGTGCGTGCGCCGGGCGCCCATCTCGATCAGCGGCCGGTCCCCGGCGGCGGACGCCATCCGGGAGGCGGCGGCCGCGATCGCCGAGTCGTGGTTGAGGATGGAGAGGATCACCGTCTCCAGGAGTACGCACTCCGCGAAGGAGCCCTCGACCCGCAGGATCGGCGAGCCCGGGAAGTAGACCTCGCCCTCGGGATAGCCCCAGATGTCCCCGCCGAAGCGGTACGAGGCGAGCCATTCGAGGGTTTCCTCGTTCACGATCCCGCGCTCGTGCAGAAAGCCCAGGACGCCCGCGTCGAAGCGGAAGTTCTCCACGGCGTCCAGGACGCGGCCGGTCCCGGCCACCACTCCGTAGCGGCGCCCCTCCGGCAGCCGCCGGGTGAAGACCTCGAAGACGGAGCGCCGCTCGGCGGTCCCGGCCGCGAGGGCGGCCTGCAGCATCGTCAGCTCGTACTGGTCCGTGAAGAGCGCCGTCGAGGGAACGTCCACCGGCAGCCCAAGGTCCGCTGTGTTCATGGGAGGCGATGCTACCCCCATCTCGTCACTCTGACGATTTAGGGGGTCGCTTTTGTGGGGCCCGTTTGGCCGGGCACCCCCTTCTGGTGGCAGCATGGGCCGTGTGACGGCTCCCGCTCCCCTAGAGACCGAAAAGACCGAGTCGGCGGAAGAGGTCTTCGCCGTACCCGAGCCCGATGTCCCGTGGGTGACGATCGTCCACAACGACCCGGTCAACCTCATGAGCTACGTGACCTATGTCTTCCAGGCGTACTTCGGTTACTCCAAGGACAAGGCCACCAAGCTCATGCTCGACGTCCACCACAAGGGCCGGGCCGTCGTCTCCAGCGGAACCCGCGAGGAGATGGAACGCGACGTGCAGGCCATGCACGGCTACGGTCTGTGGGCCACCCTCCAGCAGGACCGCAAGTGACCTCAGCGACCCCCACACACCGACCGTTGGTCTCAGTGACCTCACGTACCGAGTGGACCGGAAGTAGCGACGCAACCTGATGCCAGGACACTTCGAACCGATCCCCGGCGGCGGCGCGGCCGTCGCGCTCGACGAGGTCGAGATCTCGATCATCCGCTCCCTCGCCGTACAGCTGCTGGAGCTCATCGGACCGGGCCCCGCCGAGGACGCCCCCGACGACCCGCTCGCCGAGCTGTTCGCGGAGGGCCCGAGCGAGCCGCCCTCCGACCCGGTGCTGATGCGCCTCTTCCCGGACGCCTACAGCGGCCCGGACGTAGAGGCACGCTCACCCGAACAGGCCGAGGAGCAGCGCGCGCACTCCGCGGAGTTCCGCCGCTTCACCGAGAACGACCTGCGGGCCGGCAAGCGCGAGAACGCCCTCGTGGTGATCCGCTCCCTGGACGCGCTCACCACGGAGGGCGAGGGCAGCGCCGTCCTCAAGCTGTCCGCCGAGGAGTGCGGGCAGTGGCTGCGCACCCTCAACGACCTGCGCCTGGCGATCGGCTCCCGCCTCGACATCGAGGACGAGGAGGACACCGACCTCCTCTACCGGCTGCCCGACGAGGACCCGCGCAAGCCGATGGTGATGGCCTATCTGTGGCTGGGCGGACTCCAGGAGACGCTGGTCAGCGCCCTGATGCCGTAGTCGGGCCGCCGGCCCATTCCGTTCGCTCAGCGGACGCTCAGATCCGGATAACGATAAAGTCACTATGACCGCGCCCTTTGGGGCGCGGTTTGTTTTTTGTCCGGTTCTCCCTGTGGTGTGCGCCACGAACCGGGCCGCCGAGCCATGTTGCGGCCGTGATAAATCTTCACGACCGCCCGACAGGACACCACCCACGTCCGGTCGGGTGCGCCACCGAGCCGGCGACCGCCGGCCAGGCACGAGCGGGTCGCAGAACCCGCTCAGCTCCATCACATCCGGGGGGATCGGAACCCGATCCGAAGCCATGGGACTGGCTCGGTTCGGCATGGAGGAAGGCGCACCAACATGACCTCGTCGCAGGTCGGTAAGCAGCAAGAAGAGCAGAGCCGCAATGGAGTCGTGGGCGGCGACACCCCCGAAGAGGGGTACGAGCGAGGGCTCGGCAGCCGCCAGGTACAGATGATCGCGATCGGCGGCGCCATCGGCGTCGGCCTGTTCCTCAACGCCGGGGCGAACATCGCCAAGGCGGGCCCCAGCCTCATCCTCATGTACGCCATCGCCGGCGTGATCATCTTCTTCATCATGCGAGCGCTCGGCGAACTGCTCCTCTACCGCCCGGTCTCGGGCTCGTTCGCGGAGTACTCCCGCGAGTTCCTCGGCCCGTTCTTCGGCTACTTCACGGCCTGGACGTACTGGCTCATGTGGGTGGTCACCGGCATGGCGGAACTGACCGCCGCCGCGATCTACGTCCACTACTGGTTCCCGTCGATCCCGCAATGGGTGTCGGCGCTGGTCTTCCTGGTCGTGCTCTTCGTGGCCAACCTGATCTCGGTGAAGGTGTTCGGCGAGATCGAGTTCTGGGCCTCGATGATCAAGGTCACCGCCCTCATAGGCATGATCGTGATCGGCCTGGGCGTGCTCACCTTCGGCTTCAGCTCCGCCGGTGACACCGCGGCCGTCTCCAACCTCTGGCAGTTCGACGGCTTCTTCCCCAAGGGCATCGGCTCGTCCCTGATGACCCTGCAGGGCGTCATGTTCGCCTACCTCGCCGTCGAGCTGGTCGGCGTGACGGCAGGCGAGTCCGAGAACCCGGAGAAGACGCTCCCCAAGGCGATCAACACCCTGCCCTGGCGCATCGCCCTCTTCTACGTCGGCGCCCTCACCGTCATCCTCTGCGTCGTGAAGTGGACCGAGTTCGCCCCCGGCGTGAGCCCCTTCGTGAAGGCGTTCGCGATGATCGGCATTCCGGCAGGCGCGGGCATCGTCAACTTCGTGGTGCTGACGGCCGCCCTCTCCTCCTGCAACTCGGGCATGTACTCGACGGGCCGCATGCTGCGCAACCTCGCGGACAACGGCGAGGCGCCCCGCGCCTTCAACAAGCTCTCGGCCTCCAAGACCCCCGCGCTCGGCATCACCGTCTCCGTCGCCTTCATGGGCATCGGAGTGGTCCTGAACTACGTCGTCCCGGAGAAGGCCTTCGGCTACGTCACCTCGGTGGCCACCGCGGCCGGCATCTGGACCTGGCTGATGATCCTGGTCAGCCACGTCCTCTACCGCCGGGCCGTGGACGCGGGCCGCCTGCCCGCCTCCTCCTTCCCGGCGCCGGGCGGCGCGAAGTGCAGCTACGTCGCCATCGCCTTCCTCCTCTTCGTCACGGGCCTGATCGCGTACGACGCCGACTCCCGCGTCTGCCTGTACGTGATGGCCGTCTGGTCCGCGGCGCTCGGCATCGGCTGGGCGATCCTGAAGGCCCGCAACCCCCAGGTCGCGGAGCGCCGCGAGCCGGCGTACGAGCAGGTCTGAGGCCTCCACGCTCAGCATGTGGGCCGCCGCGTACCACCCTTCGGTACGCGGCGGCCCCTCTGCATATCCTGAGCCCCATGCTGACCATCACCCAGGCCCTGTACGACCAGATCGTCGCGCACGCGCGCCAGGACCACCCCGACGAGGCCTGCGGCGTGGTCGCGGGCCCGGTGGGGGAGGGCCGCCCCGAGCGCTTCGTCCCGATGCTGAACGCCGCCCGCTCACCGACGTTCTACGAGTTCGACTCGCAGGACCTCCTCAAGCTCTACCGCGAGATGGACGACCGCGACGAGGAGCCGGTGATCATCTACCACTCCCACACGGCCACCGAGGCCCACCCCTCCCGCACCGACATCACCTACGCGAACGAGCCCGGCGCCCACTACGTGCTCGTCTCGACCGCGGACACCGACGACGCCGGCCCCTTCCAGTTCCGGTCCTTCCGGATCGTCGAGGGAGAGGTCACGGAGGAGGAGGTCAAGGTCGTGGAGGCGTACTGATCTCACGTTTTGGTCGAAATATGTCCGGAGTGTGGGATCACACTCCGGGATCCGGACCGGGAATCGATACGATGAGCCCATGGTTTTCCACGACGTGAGCGACAAGACGCCGGGCGCACTGCTCGTGGCGCGGCTGCACGTCGACCTGTGCAGGCTCGCCAGCGCCATCTGTTGACGCCGGACCCTGCCGCCGTCCGGCCGTGAGCCGCGGCGCCTCACCACGCATCACCGCTGTTCTGCGCTGCCGCGCGCCTACCGACCGATCACTCCCGACAGGAGCCCTGAGCCATGGCCATCGAGGTCCGCATCCCCACCATCCTCCGCACCTACACCGACGGACAGAAGGCCGTCGAGGGCGGCGGGGAGACCCTCGCCGCGCTCTTCGCCGACCTGGAGACCCGCCACCCGGGCGTCCAGGCCCGCATCGTGGACGGCGGCGAGCTGCGCCGCTTCGTCAACGTCTACCTCAACGACGAGGACGTCCGCTTCCTCGACGGCATCAACACCAAGCTCACCGACGGCGACAACGTGACGATCCTGCCGGCCGTCGCCGGCGGCATGGTCTGATCGGCCGCTGATCCCCCATGCGCTACGACTCCCCGCTGGCCGCGGTGGGCAACACCCCTCTGGTGCGCCTGCCGCGGCTCTCGCCGTCCGACGACGTCCGGATCTGGGCGAAGCTTGAGGACCGCAACCCGACCGGCTCGGTCAAGGACCGCCCGGCCCTGCACATGATCGAGCAGGCGGAGAAGGACGGCCGCCTGACGCCGGGCTGCACGATCCTGGAGCCGACGAGCGGCAACACCGGCATCTCCCTCGCCATGGCGGCCAAGCTCAAGGGCTACCGCATGGTGTGCGTGATGCCCGAGAACACCTCGCAGGAACGCCGGGAGCTGCTCGGCATGTGGGGCGCCGAGATCATCCCCAGCCCCGCGGCGGGCGGCTCCAACACCGCCGTCCGCGTGGCCAAGGAGCTCGCCGCGGAGCACCCGGACTGGGTGATGCTCTACCAGTACGGAAACCCGGACAACGCGGGCGCCCACTACGCGACGACGGGCCCGGAGATCCTGGCGGACCTCCCCTCGGTCACGCACTTCGTGGCGGGCCTCGGCACCACCGGCACCCTGATGGGCGTCGGCCGCTTCCTGCGCGAGCAGAAGCCGGACGTGAAGATCGTCGCCGCCGAGCCGCGCTACGACGACCTGGTCTACGGCCTGCGCAACCTCGACGAGGGCTTCGTGCCGGAGCTGTACGACGCCTCGGTCCTGACCACCCGCTTCTCCGTGGGCTCCGCCGACGCGGTCACCCGCACCCGCGAACTCCTCCAGCAGGAGGGCATCTTCGCGGGCGTCTCCACCGGAGCGGCCCTGCACGCCGCGATCGGCGTCGGCAGGAAGGCCGTCAACGCCGGGGAGACGGCCGACATCGTCTTCGTCGTGGCCGACGGCGGCTGGAAGTACCTGTCGACGGGCGTCTACACGGCGGCGACGACGGAGGAAGCGATCGAGACGCTGCAGGGTCAGCTCTGGGCGTAGGCCCCGGAGCCGGGGTCTGGGGGTTGTGACCCAGGCCCCGGGAAACCCCGAGCGACTTACGGCGTGCACACCTTCGTCAGCTCGCCCGCCGCGTCCGTCACCGGACTGATGTCGGGCGTCGAATCGCCGTTCTTGACGGCCGTACGGACGTTGCCGACGGCCTTGCTCAGGTCGTCGACCGCCTTGTTCACATCGGTGTTGTCGGTCTTGTCGCCCAGCTTGTCGAGGCTCTTCTCGATGGAGTTGAGGGACTCGTCGGTCTGCGTCGGGTCGTTCGTCGCGTTCTCCACCGCCTGCTGGAGATCGGTGACGCTGTCGGCGATGGAGTCGGCGGTCTGGACACAGTCCAGAGCCTTGTCGACGGCATCGCAGCCGACGACCGCCGGTACGGCGACAAGTGCGGCGACGACGGCGAATGCCGCGGTGCGGCGACGGTGGCGCGAGGCCATGGAACAGTCCTCCCCGTGGACATGCGAAACACTGTGGTCAACGGACGCACGGCTGGACCGTACGCCCGTACCCATAAGAACGCGAAGACTTATCCCGCGGTTGCCTCAAGAGCCGCCCGCTGAATGGCCGCGAGCTCGTCGCAGCCCGAAACGGCAAGATCCAGCAGGGAGTTGAGCTCCTTGCGGTCGAACGGCTCGGCCTCCGCGGTGCCTTGGACCTCGACGAACCGCCCGTCGCCCGTGCAGACGACGTTCATGTCGGTGTCGGCCCGCACATCCTCCTCGTAGCAGAGGTCCAGCAGCGGAACCCCGCCCACGATGCCGACGGAGACGGCGGAGACCGTGCCCGTCAGCGGCTGCCGGCCGGCCTTGACCAGCTTCTTGCCCTGCGCCCAGGCGACGGCGTCGGCGAGGGCGACGTAGGCGCCGGTGATCGCGGCGGTACGGGTGCCGCCGTCGGCCTGAAGGACGTCGCAGTCGAGGACGATCGTGTTCTCGCCCAGCGCCTTGTAGTCGATGACCGCGCGAAGCGAACGGCCGATCAGGCGGCTGATCTCGTGCGTACGGCCGCCGATCTTGCCGCGTACGGACTCACGGTCGCCGCGCGTGTTCGTGGCGCGCGGCAGCATCGAGTACTCCGCGGTGACCCAGCCCTCGCCGCTGCCCTTGCGCCAGCGCGGGACGCCCTCGGTGACGGAGGCGGTGCAGAAGACCTTCGTGTCGCCGAAGGAGACGAGGACGGAGCCCTCGGCGTGCTTGCTCCAGCCACGCTGGATGGTGATGGGGCGGAGCTGTTCGGGGGTGCGGCCGTCGATTCGAGACATGGCGCTGAGCCTAGCCGCACATGACCGAGGGGCTGCCGCCGGTAACGGAAGCAGCCCCTCAGGGATGAGTTCAGCTGTGTGTCCGGCCGCGAAGCGACCTCACATCATGTCTTCGATGTCCGCCGCGATCGGGTCGGCGTCCGTGCCGATGACGACCTGGATCGCCGTGCCCATCTTGACGACGCCGTGCGCACCCGCGGCCTTCAGGGCGGCCTCGTCGACCTTGCTCGCGTCGATGACCTCGGTGCGGAGGCGGGTGATGCAGCCCTCGACCTCTTCGATGTTCTCGATCCCGCCGAGTCCGGCAACGATCTTCTCAGCCTTGGTGGCCATGTCTTACTCCCTGATCCGAACCGCTTTGTCGCAGTAACCCACAGTTGGCCCATCTTCGCGAGCGGTCATGTCGTACGTACCGAATGATGGCGTTCACGACAGCGCGACCGTCCGTCAACTGGTCTACACCACCCGGCGGACGGTCGCCAAACCCGGTCCCGTCCGGAGGACGCCGATGAGTGCCGACAGCGCCGCCGAACCCGCACCCCCACCCGCGCGCACCCACTGGAACAACCTCTTCCAGGGTCTGCAGAAGATGGGCCGCAGCCTTCAACTGCCCATCGCCGTCCTGCCCGCGGCCGGCATCCTCAACCGGCTCGGCCAGCCGGACGTGTTCGGTGACGACGGACTCGGCTGGACCGATGTCTCCAAGGTGATGAAAGGCGCGGGCGGCGCCCTCCTCGACGGCTCGCTCGGACTCCCGCTGCTGTTCTGCATCGGCGTCTCCATCGGCATGGCGAAGAAGGCCGACGGCTCCACCGCGCTCGCGGCGGTCGCGGGCTTCCTCGTCTACTACAACGTGCTGCACCAGTTCCCGGTGGACTGCGGGAAGGGCATGACGTCGATCGAGGGCGTCGGGTGCCAGGCCGCCGACCACTCGGTGACGGGGTTCTCGTACCAGAACCCGGGCGTCTTCGGCGGCATCATCATGGGACTGCTGGCGGCGTACTTCTGGCAGCGCTACCACCGCACCAAGCTCGTCGACTGGCTCGGCTTCTTCAACGGCCGCCGCCTCGTCCCCATCATGATGTCCTTCATCGCCATCGCGTTCGCCGCGCTGTGCCTGTGGATCTGGCCGCCGATCGGCGACGGCCTGGAGAACTTCAGCGACTGGCTGGTCGACCTCGGCGCCTGGGGCGCGGGCGTCTTCGGCGTCGCCAACCGCGCGCTGCTCGTGATCGGCCTGCACCAGTTCCTGAACGTGCCCATCTGGTTCCAGTTCGGCACCTTCAACCCGCCGGGCGGCGGGCAGCCCGTGCACGGTGACATCAACATGTTCCTGGCGGGCGACCCGAACGCGGGCCAGTTCACCTCGGGCTTCTTCCCCATCATGATGTTCGCCCTGCCGGCCGCCTGCCTCGCGATGACGCACTGCGCAAAACCCCATCGCCGCAAGGAAATCGGCGGCATGATGCTCTCCGTCGCGCTGACGTCGTTCGTCACCGGCATCACCGAACCGATCGAGTACTCCTTCGTGTTCATCGCGCCGCTCCTCTACGCGGTCCACGCGATCCTCACGGGTGTGTCCATGGCGGTGACCTGGGGCCTCGGTGTGCACGACGGCTTCAGCTTCTCGGCCGGCCTCATCGACTACGTCATCAACTGGAACCTGGCCACCAGACCCTGGGCCATCATCCCCATCGGCCTCTGCTTCGCCGCCGTCTACTACGTGATCTTCCGCTTCGCGATCACGAAGTTCGACCTGAAGACCCCGGGACGCGAGCCGGAGGAAGAGGTCGAGGACATCACCAAGGCCTGAAAACACCCCGCGCGAAGGGCCCTCGGACCACTGGTCCGAGGGCCCTTCGTCGCGTCCGGGACCGGCACTCCGCGTAGCAGTCCGGTAGCAGGAATCGCGGGTTCCTTATCCGGCCTTCACCGTGCTACAACAGGTCTACACCACTGAGTGGTGTAGACCACGCCACCCGATGGAGGAAGTATGAGTACCGCCACCGCCGCGGCGGTCCCCGCAAAGAAGCGGGGATCCGGCCTGTTCCAGGGCCTGCAGAAGGTCGGCCGCAGCCTGCAGCTCCCGATCGCCGTGCTCCCCGCGGCGGGCATCCTGCTCCGGCTCGGCCAGCCGGACGTGTTCGGCAAGGACGGCCTCGGCTGGAACAAGGTCGCCTCCGTGTTCGCCACCGCCGGCGACGCGGTCTTCAGCAACCTCCCCCTGCTGTTCTGCGTCGGCATCGCCATCGGCTTCGCCAAGAAGGCCGACGGCTCCACCGCGCTCGCGGCACTCGTCGGCTTCCTCGTCTACAAGAACGTCCTCACCGCGTTCCCGATCACCGACGCCAAGGTCCAGAAGGGCGCGGACATCGCCGCGACCTACAACGACCCCAAGGTCCTCGGCGGCATCGTCATGGGACTCATAGCCGCGGTCACCTGGCAGCGCTTCCACCGCACCAAGCTCCCCGACTGGCTCGGCTTCTTCAACGGCCGCCGCCTCGTCCCGATCCTGATGGCCTTCATCGGCACCGCCGTCGGCGTCTTCTTCGGCCTCGTCTGGGAGCCCATCGGCGACGTCATCACCAACTTCGGTGAGTGGATGACCGGCCTCGGCGCCGTCGGCGCGGGCATCTTCGGCGCCATCAACCGCGCGCTGCTTCCCGTCGGCATGCACCAGTTCGTCAACACCGTCGCCTGGCAGGAGATCGGCTCCTACAAGGACTCCGCCGGTGCGGTCTGGCACGGCGACCTGCCCCGCTTCTTCCACGGCGACCCCACCGCGGGCCAGTTCATGACGGGCTTCTTCCCCATCATGATGTTCGCCCTCCCGGCCGTCGCCCTGGCGATCACGCACACCGCCCGTCCCGAGCGCCGCAAGGCCGTCGGCGGCATGATGCTGTCCCTCGCGCTGACCTCGTTCGTCACGGGCATCACCGAGCCGATCGAGTTCGCGTTCATGTTCGTCGCGCCGATCCTCTACGTCATCCACGCCGTCCTGACCGCCCTCTCCATGGCCGTCACCTGGGCCCTGGGCGTCCACCACGGCTTCAGCTTCTCCGCGGGCGCGATCGACTACTTCCTCAACTGGAACCTCGCCACCAAGCCCTGGATGATCATCCCGATCGGCCTGGTCTTCGCGGTCATCTACTACGTGACCTTCCGCTTCGCCATCATCAAGTTCAACCTCACCACCCCGGGCCGCGAGCCCGAGGAGGAACTCGAGGACCTCACCAAGGCATGAGCCCGCCCTGAACAGCACGAAGGCCCCGGAACCCACCAGGTTCCGGGGCCTTCACGCACGTACGCCCTAAATCTCGTACGACACCCGAGGCGCCGCCAGCTCCACCGGACCGTCGTACGCGGTCCGGGCGTCCGCCAGGTTGATCCGGGGGTCCGTCCACGGCGGGATGTGCGTCAGCACCAGCCTGCGCGCCCCGGCACGGGTCGCGGTCTCGCCCGCCTCACGGCCGTTGAGATGCAGATCCGGAATGTTCTCCTTGCCATGCGTGAACGCCGCCTCGCACAGGAACAGATCGGTGTCGCGGGCGAGTTCGTCCAGGGACTCGCTCACGCCCGTGTCACCGGAGTACGTCAGCGAGCGGCCGCCGTGCTCCACCCGGATGCCGTACGCCTCCACAGGATGGCGCACCTTCTCCGTGTGCACGGTGAACGGACCGATCTCGAACGTGCCCGGCTTGACCGTGTGGAAGTCGAAGACCTCACTCATCGAGGAGGCGGACGGCGTATCGGCGTAGGCCGTGGTGAGACGCTGCTCGGTGCCCTCCGGCCCGTAGACCGGGATCGGGTCGCAGCGGCCGCCGTCATGGCGGTAGTAGCGCGCGACGAAGTACGCGCACATGTCGATGCAGTGGTCGGCGTGCAGATGGCTGAGGAAGATCGCGTCGAGGTCGTAGAGACCGCAGTGGCGCTGCAGCTCGCCAAGGGCACCATTGCCCATGTCGAGAAGCAGCCGGAAGCCGTCGGCCTCGACGAGGTAGCTCGAGCAGGCCGATTCCGCGGACGGGAACGACCCCGAGCAGCCGACGACGGTGAGCTTCATAAAGCTGGAACCTCCGCGCTGGCAGGAAGTGCACAGAGCAGATGCGGTGACCGGAAACCCGGCGCATGTACTCGGAGCAGATGTGGGAACGGGGGTCGTGCGGTCCGTCGAGCGTAAGGCGCAAAAGGGCCGGTCGCTCCTCCGCCAGGGGCTGTTGTGGGCGAACTCACCTGAGCTGTCACCGGTTCGGATGGATCGAACGAACACAGGCACGCATGGGCTTCTCCGAGAGGAGAAGCGGAAGGGGAGCGGACGGGGAGCGGACCCGGGTACCCGCCGGTACCTTCTTCGTATGGACACGTCCTGGTGGCTCGCACTCGCGGCCGTCGTGCTGCTCGCGCTCGTGGCGACGCTCATCGACGGCTGGGGGCGACGCGGGCGCAGACCGTCCGGCCGTACGCGCCCGCCGGGCGGACCCCGCCGGCGCGGAGACCGGCCGCAGCCCGCCGAGATCTGGTGGGCGAACGTCCCCTACGAAGAGGGACCCGGTGCCAAGGACCGGCCCTGCCTCGTACTGACCGTCCGCGGCGACCACGTGACCGTCGCGAAGATCACCAGCAAGTACCACGACGAACGCGCCGGAGTGATCCCCCTGCCCCCCGGCGCCGTCGGCGACGCCCAGGGCCGCGCCAGCTTCCTGGAAACGGACGAACTGCGCGACGTACCCCTCTGGGACTTCCGCCGCCGCGTCGGCGTCGTCGACCCGGTCCTGTGGGACCAGATCCGCTACCTGGCGGGATAGCGCGGGCGCCGTACAGGATCCCGTACCGCGGTCGGGATACTGGGCCCATGACCCGCCTGATCCTCGCCACCCGCAACGCCGGAAAGATCACCGAGCTCCACGCGATCCTCGCCGACGCCGGCCTCCCGCACGACCTCGTCGGCGCCGACGCCTACCCCGACATCCCCGACGTCAAGGAAACCGGCGTCACCTTCGCCGAGAACGCCCTGCTGAAGGCCCACGCCCTCGCCCGGGCCACCGGCCTGCCCGCCGTCGCCGACGACTCCGGCCTCTGCGTCGACGTCCTGAACGGCGCACCCGGCATCTTCTCCGCCCGCTGGGCAGGCCGCCACGGCGACGACAAGGCCAACCTGGACCTGCTGCTCGCCCAGCTCGGCGACATCGCCGACACCCACCGGGGCGCGCACTTCGCCTGCGCGGCGGCACTCGCCCTCCCGGACGGCACGGAGCGCGTGGTCGAGGGCCAACTCCGCGGCACCCTGCGCCACGCCCCCGTCGGCACGAACGGCTTCGGCTACGACCCGATCCTCCAGCCGGAGGGCGACACCCGAACCTGCGCGGAACTGACCCCGACGGAGAAGAACGCGATCAGCCACCGGGGCAAGGCGTTTCGGGCTCTGGTGCCGGTGGTTCGGGAGCTGTTGGGCTGAGGTTGCGTACGCGAACGGCCTGCGTATCGAACTTTCGATTCGCAGGCCGTGATTGTGCGGCGGAAGGGATTCGAACCCTCAAGCCCGATCAAGGGCCACAGATCCTAAGTCTGCCGTGTCACCTCTGCACCACCGCCGCTAGCTGTCTGCCATCGTACCGGGTAGGGCGGACTACCCGGCGAGAGATGCACTCCCTTCTGACGGCACCACGTCTCCGTCAGCGCATGACAGTTGGGGCATAGGTACCGCAAGTTCTCCCGACGGTTGTCGTGCCAGTTCCCGTTGACATGGTCGATCTGCAAGGTGAGCAGGCGGCCCAACCACTCGCCTCGATTGCCGCACGTATCGCACCTGTATGGCACTCCGATTTCGGTAAGGGCTCGGTGGAGCTGGGTCCTGTTGGTCCGGCCGGTGTGGTCCGGCATGACGACCAGTACCCGGTGTGCCGTCGGGGGCGACGATGGGCGCTCCGGCTGTCCCCAGGCTCGGCGCTTGAAGTGGCTGGTATCGAGACCGAGGCGGGATGCGGCACGCCGGACGCGTCTGTGATTGGTGTCGTTCACTTCCATGCCGAGACCGCGCATCACATCCGCGTAACTCGTGGAGCTTGGTACGAGGCTGCGCAGTCTGTCCTCGGAAATCGGTACACGTCGATGAGAAAAGTGTCCGATATCGATGTGCTGCGCGTGCAACATGCGGTTGAGCGTCGCACGCGAGCGACTGTCATCCGGCACCCCCAATGTGCGAGCCACGCCGCGCACACTTGTGGCTTCGGCCGCGGCCTTCCGTAATTCCTCTGCGGTGAACGGCAGATTGAGGTCGGGGCGGTCCATGCCAGGAAAGTGGTTGATGTCGATGCCCGCTGCGGTGATACGGCGTCGGATGTGAGAGAGCGTTCCCGTGGCCGGGGTAGCGCCCAGTTTCAGCGCCAACTCGCGCAGGGAGGACGATGAGGCGGCGGCTTCAGCAATGGCGGCGTCCGGATACTTGCGCCAAGGGCTCCGCTTGACGAAGTGACTCGTGTCCAGCCCGTGAGCGGCGACCTTTTCCTGGAGCACACGTCGCTGTCCCCCGCTTGTTCTGAGGTCGAGCCGTCGCATCAGATCTGTCCAGTTACGGACCTCGGTGACCACTGGCCTGAGCCGTTCCTTGCTGTACGGATCCACAGGCGTCGTCCCCGGGTCGGGTGTGGTCTGCATACTTGCTTGCCCCTCCGTCCCCGGCCACACGTTCGTGACCTCGTACGGAGTAACGAACCGCTTATCGGACAGTCACGCCCGAAGTGCAAATGTGGAAGGGGAAAGCGGCTGCTCTGTGGGCAGGGCGGTTGATATCATGTACCTCGCACGCCCAGCCTTCCGGCCCCGGACCCTTGTCCGGGCGGGAGGCTTTTTTCATGTCTACTCAGCATTCCGCGCAGCGGAACACAGAACCCGGCGACGTGGTCGTACGTCGCGCGACTCCCGATGATCGTCCGACCGTGGAACGGCTCTGGCTGCTGTTCCGCCATGATCTGTCCGAGTTCGCGGCCGGGGGGCAACTGCCCAACCCGGACGGGACGTTCCGCAGTGAGCGGCTGGAGGCGGCGTTCGCGGGTGGGGCGGACTGGGTGCCGTATCTGTTCACGAGTGGGGGGCGGCCCGTGGGGTTTGCCTTTGTGCGGGGGGTCACGGGGGCCGGGCGGGTGTTGAACAGCTTCTTCGTGGTGCGTGGGGCCCGGCGCGCGGGGATCGGATTGCGTGCCGTGCGGGACGTCGTCGCCCGGCACCCCGGGCCGTGGGAGATCGCGTTTCAGGACGCCAACGAAGGTGCGGTGCGGTTCTGGCGGCGCGTTGCCGATGAGGTCGCCGGGGGTGGTGGCTGGGTCGAGGAGCGCAGGCCGGTGCCGGGGCGACCGGACCTGCCTCCCGATGTGTGGATCTCGTTCTGAGCCCCGGGGTCAGATGCCCAGGTCCTTGATGATCTTCGCCACGTGGCCCGTCGCCCGCACGTTGTACAGGGCGCGTTCGACCTTGCCCTCCTCGTCCACGATCACCGTGGAGCGGATGACGCCCATGTACGTCTTGCCGTAGTTCTTCTTCTCGCCGTAGGCCGCGTAGGCCTCGGTGACGGTCTTCTCGGGGTCGGCGAGCAAGGTGATCCTGAGGGACTCCTTGTCGCGGAACTTGGCGAGCTTCTCCGGCTTGTCGGGGGAGATGCCGATGACGTCGTAGCCCGCGCCGGCCAGCAGCTCCAGGTTGTCCGTGAAGTCGCAGGCCTGCTTCGTGCAGCCGGGGGTGAGGGCGGCGGGGTAGAAGTAGACGATGACCTTGCGGCCCTTGTGGTCGGCGAGGGAGACCTCGTTGCCGTCGGCGTCGGGCAGGGTGAAGGCGGGGGCGGTGTCGCCGGGCTGGAGTCGCTCGCTCATCGGTACCTCACGTGGCCGGGTGGTGGGCTTGGTTACGGAACGAGCGTAGTGGGGGTGCCGAGCGGTGCGTCGCGGCCCGAGCTGACAGACTGTCGAGGGCACAGATCGGAAACACAGGACACGACCACGGAGGCTGCGCGGTGTCGGATACGTCGAGAGCGTCGGATATCAGGACTCCGGCGGAGATCGAGGCGGACATCAAGCGCCGCCGTGAGGTGCTTGCCGAGACGCTCGACGAGATCGGCGTGCGGGTGCACCCGAAGACGATCGTCGGTGACGCGAAGGCGAAGGTCGTCTCCAACATCGACCACACTCTCGGGCGGGCCTACGTCGGGGTCAACCGGATGGTCAGCGATGTGAAGGGCCAGCTCGTCACCGAGGAGGGCGCGCCGCGGCTGGAGCGGATCGTGCCCGTGGCGCTTGTAGTGGTCGGGCTGGTGGGACTGTTCGCCGTGGGTTCGCGGCGGCGCAAGGGCTGACCCGCCCGCGTACGAAACCGGTTGGAGCAGGTAGGTTCGGGGCGTGAGCGAGAAGACCACCCAGCACGACAAGTTGCCCATCCGCATGCTGCACGACCGTGTGCTGGTGCGGCAGGACGCCGCCGAGGGCGAGCGGCGTTCCGGCGGCGGCATCCTGATCCCCGCTACGGCGGCCGTCGGCCGGCGTCTGGCCTGGGCCGAGGTCGTCGCGGTCGGGCAGAACGTGCGGACGGTCGAGCCGGGTGACCGCGTGCTGTACGACCCCGAGGACCGCGCGGAGGTCGAGGTGCGCGGTACCGCGTACGTGCTGATGCGCGAGCGGGATCTGCATGCGGTGGCCGCGGACCGTTTCGAGGGGTCCGAGGATTCCACCGGGCTGTATCTGTAGCGGGGTCGGTAGCGAAGTCGTAGCGGCTTCGAAGGGGCTGGTGACGTCGTCACCAGCCCCTTCGCCGTGTTTCGCCGTGTTCGGCGGGTCAGTCGCGTCTTGAGAGCGGGCGCAGGGGGCCGCCGGTCGTCGTGCCTGTCGTGCCCGTGGTGCCGTTCGTCCCCGTGCTGGTGCCGCCGCCGGTGTCCGTCGCGCCGCCCGTGTCGGTCGTGCCGCCGTCGGTGGTCGTGCCGCCGGTGTCCGTGGTGCCGCCGTCGGTCGTGGTGCCGCCCGTCGTGGTCGTGCCGCCGGTCGTGCCCCCGTCGGTGGTGGTGCCGCCCGTGGTCGTCGTGCCGCCGTCGGTGGTCGTGCCGCCCGTCGTGGGGGTTCCGCCGGTCGTGGTGCCGCCGGTCGTGGGGGTTCCGCCGGTGGTGGTGCCGCCGTTGTCCTGGCCGCCGGTGCCCGGGGCGGTCGGCTCGGTCGGCGGGTACTCCGGCTCGTCCGCGCCCGCCTGGAGTTCGAGGTCGAAGTCGGTGGCCGGCTTGTTCCTGAGGGCGGTCTTGGTGAACTGCGCCCAGATCTGGGCGGGCGCGCCACCGCCGTTGATGCGCGGCAGGCCCATCGCGTTGTACAGCGACTTGTGCGCGCCGGTCTCGGGGTCCTGGCCCATGACGGCGACGACCGTGGCGAGGTCGGGCGTGTAGCCCGCGAACCATGCGGCCTGGTCCTCCTCGGCGGTGCCGGTCTTGCCGGCGGCGGGGCGGTCGGCGGCCTGGGCGGCAGTGGCGGTGCCGGTGTCGACGACGCTCTGCAGGACCGACGTGGTGGTGTCGGCGGCCTCCCGGCTGACGGCCTGCTCGGTGTCCTGCTTGGGCAGGCTGACGTCCGCCGCGCCCTCCTTGGTGATCTTGTCGACGATCGTGTACGTGCCGTGCTTGCCGTGGTTGGCGAGCGTGGCGTACGCCTCCGTCATGTCGAGGACGCTGGCGGTGGCCGGGCCGAGCGCGATGGAGGGGGAGGCGGTGAGGTCGGGGGTGTCGGAGGGGATGCCGAGGTCCTGCGCGGTGTCCTTGACCTTGTCGGGGTCGACGTCGACGGCCATCTGGGCGTACACGGAGTTCACGGACTTGTCGGTGGCGGTGCGCACGGTGATGTTGCCGTACGAGACGCCGTCCTCGTTCTCGGGTGCGTACGAGCCGCCGCTCCAGCCCTGCACGGGGCGTTCGTTGGAGCCGTCGTAGATCGTGTTCGGGGTGATGGTGCGGCCGTCCTGGGTCTCGGACCCGTTCTGTACGGCGGAGGTGAACACGAAGGGCTTGAAGGTGGAGCCGACCTGGTAGTCGCGGCGGGTGGCGTTGTTGACGTACTGCTTGGTGTAGTCGATGCCGCCGTACATCGCGAGGACCTTGCCGGTCTTCGGGTCGATGGAGACGCCGCCGGCGCGGACGTACTTGTCGACCTTGTTGTTCTTCTTGTCGAGCTTGTCCATCACCTGGTCGTTGACGGCCTCGACGAAGGCGTCCTGCTTGGACTTCTGGAGCGTGGTGGTGATGCGGTAGCCGCCGGCGCTGAGCGTGTCCTCGTCGATGATCTTGTTCTCGAAGAGGTAGTCGTTGACGGCCTTCACGAGGTAGCCGCGCTGCCCGGACATGCCCGCCGAGCCCTTGGCCTCCTTGGGCATGGGGAACTTGACGTTCGCCCGGTCGGCCTCGCTCAGCCACTTCTTCTTGACCATGCCGTCGAGGACGTAGTTCCAGCGGGCGAGGGCCGCGGACTTGTTCTCGGGGTGCGCGATCACGTCGTACTCGCTGGGCGCGTTGAGCAGCGCGGCGAGGTAGGCGCCCTGGCCGACCGACAGGTCCTGGGCGTCGACGCCGTAGTACGCCTGCGCGGCGGCCTGGATGCCGTACGCGTTGCGGCCGTAGTAGCTGGTGTTGAGGTAGCCCTCGAGGATGTCGTTCTTGCTCTTCTGCCGGTCGAGCTTGATGGAGATGAAGAACTCCTTCACCTTCCGTGTCGCGGTCTGCTCCTGGCCCAGGTAGTAGTTCTTCACGTACTGCTGGGTGATCGTGGAGCCGGACTGCTTGCCCTTGCCGGTGACCGTGTTCCAGCCGGCGCGGAGCATGGCCTTGGGGTCGATCGCCGACTCGGTGTAGAAGTCGCGGTCCTCGGCGGCGAGCGTCGCGTGCTGGGCCTCCTTGGAGATCTGCGCGAGTGACACGTTCTCGCGGTTGACCTCGCCGTCGCGGGCGAGCTGGCTGCCGTCCGCGTACAGGTAGACGTTGCTCTGCTTGGTCGCTGCGGCGTTGGCGGGCGGGATGTTCACCAGGTAGTAGCCGAGCGCGAAGAGGCCGACGAGCAGCAGGATCACGGTGATGAACGTGCCGAGCACCATGCGCCAGGTCGGGATGAGCCGGCGCCAGCCGGTGCGCTTCGGGCGCTTGGGCTTCTTGCCCGCCGTGCCCTGGGCCGGCGCGGGCGGGGGAGCCGTCTCGGGCTCCCTGGGCGCCCAGCCCTGGGTCGGTTGCTGCGGCTGCGACTCGTCGCTCATCTGTTTGCCGGACTCCTGTTTTGCGTCTTGCGGTCCAAAACGCCCACGTACGCGTTCTGCGCCCCCTCTTGAAGACTGTCGCACCAAGCGTTCCGTTCCCGGACCTCGGCACGCGCCCGCCCCGAAAAATGCGTGGCAGCCGCCGCAGGCCCGGAACTAGGCTCGTGCGCTTGGGCCGAAATCAACGGAAGGGGCTCCTCCGTGGGCACTGGACGGTTGTATGCGGCCGTCGCGGCGGGAGGCTTCCGCCGGTACGCCACCTATCGGGCGGCCACGGCGGCCGGGGTGTTCACGAACACCGTCTTCGGGATGATCCTGGCGTACACGTACATCGCGCTGTGGGACGAGAAGCCGCATCTCGGCGGCTACGACCAGGCGCAGGCGCTCACCTATGTGTGGCTGGGGCAGGCGCTGTACTCGACGCTGGCCATTCAGGGCGGCGGCGCGGAGAAGGATCTGATGGCCCGCATTCGCACGGGTGAGATCGCCGTCGACCTGTACCGGCCGGCCGATCTCCAACTCTGGTGGCTGGCGAGCGACTTGGGGCGGTCGCTGTTCCAGATGCTGGGGCGGGGCGTGATCCCGTTCGCGTTCGGTGCGCTGTTCTTCCCGATGGCGCTGCCCGGGGACGTCACCACCTGGCTGGCGTTCCTGGTCGCGCTCCTGCTGGCGATGGTGGTCAGTTTCGGGATCCGGTATCTGGCGGCCCTGAGCGTGTTCTGGCTGCTGGACGGCATGGGTGTCTCGCAGGCCCTGATGATCACGGGCGTCTTCTGCTCGGGCATCGTGCTTCCGCTCAACGCCTTTCCGGGGGCGTTCGGCGACGTCGTCCGGGCGCTGCCGTGGGCGGCGCAGCTCCAGCTGCCGGCGGATGTGCTGATGGGGGAGACCGATCCGCTGGGGGCGTTCGCCCTGCAGGCGGTGTGGGCGGTGGTGCTGCTGGCGGCCGGGCGGCTGCTGCAGTCGGCGGCGACGCGGCGGGTGGTGGTGCAGGGTGGCTGAGCCCCTCGGCGAGAGGTTGCGTGAGATGGCCGGTGCGGGGTGCGGCGAGATGGCCGGTGAGAGGCCCGGAGAGGTCGTCGGTATGCGGTCTGGCGAGATCGTCGGTGCGAGGTCCAGGGCGCGTGAGGGGCTGCGGGCCTATCGGCTGATCGCCGCGATGTGGATCCGCTCGTCCATGACCTACCGCGCGTCCTTCGTCGTCACGATGTTCGGCAATCTGCTGATGACCGCCATGGACTTCGTCGGGATCCTGCTGATGTTCTCGCAGGTCGACTCGCTCGGCGGCTGGACGCTGCCCGAGATCGCCTTCCTGTACGGCCTGTCGGTGACGGCCTTCGGGATCGCCGACCTGGTGCTCGGCTCGATGGACGTCCTGGGCGCCCGGATCCGCGACGGCTCGTTCGACACGCTGCTGGTGCGGCCCGCGCCGGTGCTCGCCCAGATCGGCGCGGACCGTTTCGCGGTGCGCCGGGTGGGACGGATCGTGCAGGGGGCGGCGGTGCTGGCCTGGGCGCTGGTGTCGGTCGATGTGGAGTGGAGTGCGGCGAAGGTGCTGCTGATGCCGGTGATGGTGTTCAGCGGGGCGGCGATCTTCTGCGCGGTGTTCGTGGCGGGCGCGGCCTTCCAGATCTTCGCGCAGGACGCGGCGGAGGTGCAGAACGCGTTCACGTACGGCGGCACCACGCTGTTGCAGTATCCGCCGAGTGTCTTCGGCAAAGACCTGGTGCGCGGGGTGACGTTCATGCTGCCGCTCGCCTTCGTCAACTGGGTGCCGGCCTCCTATGTGCTGGGGCGGCCGTACCCGCTGGCGCTGCCGGAGTGGGCGGCCTTCGCGCCGCCGCTGGTGGCCGTGGGGTGCTGTGCGCTGGCCGGTCTGGCGTGGCGGGCGGGGCTCGGGTCGTATCGGAGTACGGGGAGTTGAGCGTGACAGAGCAGGCGTTCATCGAGTTGGAGCGCGTCGAGAAGGTCTTCGACGTGCGCAGGAAGACCGGCTTCCTGAAGCGGGAGCGGCGGCAGGTGCGGGCGGTGGACTCGCTGTCGTTCACCGTGGCGCGCGGCGAGATGGTCGGCTACATCGGCCCGAACGGTGCCGGGAAGTCGACCACCATCAAGATGCTCACCGGGATCCTGACCCCGAGCGGCGGCCGGTTGCGCGTCGCCGGGATCGACCCGTCCCGGGAGCGGACCCGGCTCGCGCGGCGCATCGGTGTCGTGTTCGGGCAGCGGACGACCCTGTGGTGGGACCTTCCGCTGATCGACTCGTACGCGCTGATGCACCGCATGTACCGGATCCCGGACGCCCGGTACCGCGAGAACCTCGACCGGTGCGTCGAACTCCTCGAACTGGGCGAGCTGTTGGACGTCCCCGTCCGTCAGCTCTCGCTCGGCCAGCGGATGCGCGGCGATATCGCGGCGGCCCTGTTGCACGACCCGGAGGTGCTCTACCTCGACGAGCCGACCATCGGCCTCGACGTGGTCAGCAAGGCCAAGGTGCGGCAGTTCCTGCGGGAGTTGAACACCGATCGCGGCACGACGGTCCTGCTGACGACGCATGACCTCCAGGACATCGAGCAGCTGTGCCGACGTGTGATGGTCATCGACCACGGGCGGCTGATGTACGACGGAGCGCTGGCCGGGCTGCACGAGGTGGGGGAGAGCGAGCGCACCCTGGTGGTCGATCTGGAGCGCGAACTGCCGCCCATCGAGGTGGAGTCGGCGCGGGTGGTGAAGGTGGAGGGGCCGCGGCAGTGGCTGGCGTTCCCGGCGTCGGCGTCGGCGGCTCCGCTCGTGGCGCGGATCGCGCGGGAGTATCCGATGGTGGACCTGTCGGTGCGGGAGCCGGACATCGAGGCGGTCATCGCGAAGATGCTGTCCTCCATGGGCAGCGCCCCCGGTTCCATGGGCGGCGCCCCGGACTCCCTGGACGGCACCCCTGATTCCCTGGCCGGGACCCCTCAACCCCCGGCGGAAAATCCCCCGGTGGGGAAAGCGGTCTCATAGCCCGCCGCGCGGGGAACTCGTAGTGTGGCTGTCATGACCGATGCCGTGCCTTCACCGGAGACGCCCCCGGGTCACTCGACCCCTGAGCTCCGGGCTTCCGACGCCGATCGTGAACGAGTCGCCGAGCAGCTGCGGGACGCCGTAGCCGAAGGCCGCCTCGACATGGAGGAGTTCGAGGAACGGCTGGAGGCGACGTACAAGGCGCGTACGTACGGAGAGCTGGCGCCGATCACCCGTGACCTGCCGGGTGCGGTGGCCGTCACACCGGTGTCGATGGTCAAGCAGCCCGCACAGAGCGGGAGTTGGGCCGGTCGGATCGTCGGCGGCGAGGGCTCGTCCTCGTGGGGTGTCGCGATCATGGGCGGGTTCCAGCGCAAGGGGCAGTGGACGGTGCCCAAGCGCTTCACCTCCTTCACGTTCTGGGGCGGTGGCGAGATCGACCTGCGCGACGCGAACTTCGCGGACCGCGAGGTCGTCATCAACTGCGTCGCGATCATGGGCGGCGCGAACGTGATCGTGCCGCCCGGCGTCGAGGTCGTCGTCCGCGGCCTCGGCATCATGGGCGGCTTCGACCACCGCCAGGAGGGCCGGCTCGGCGACCCGGGCGCCCCCCGCGTGATCATCACGGGCTTCGCCTTCTGGGGCGGCGTCGGCGTCGAGCGCAAGCTGCCCCGTGCCGAGCGCCTGCGCCTGAAGGAGGAGCGCCGCCAGGAGAAGCTGGAGCGCCGGGAGTCCCGCAGGGAGCTGGAGGGCCGCTCCGACCAACCCGACGTGCTGGACGACCTGTACGACACCGCCCGCGAGGCCCTTGAGGAGCACCGCGAGCTGATCCGCGAGCGCCACGACGAGCGCAGGCAACGCCACGAGGAGCGCCGCGAGCGTCACGAGGACCGGCGTGAACGGCACCGTGAGCGCCACGAGGACCGGCGCCGGGACCGGGGCTGGGACGGCGACCACTGAACCGCGCGGGGGAGACCGGCCGTGGCCTGCTCCTTCGGTCAGGGGCGGTTCACAGCTCGGCCGGTGCCGCGCCCTTCAGGTCTTCGAGGTCGAAGACCTCCGCCATCCGCTGGTAGCCCTTGTCGCTCGGGTGGAGGTGGTCGCCCGAGTCGTAGTCGGCGCGCAGCCGGCGCGGGTTGTACGGGTCGCGCAGCGCCTTGTCGAAGTCGACGACGGCGTCGTACACCTTGCCCGCGCGGATCTGCGCGTTGACCTGCAGGCGTACGGCCTCGCGGGCGGAGCTGTAGCCGCGGTGCCCCTGGAAGGGCATCAGGGTCGCGCCGACGACGCGCAGTCCGCGGGCGTGCGCCTGCCGGACCAGGGTGCGCAGCCCGTCGGTGATCCGGTCGGGGTCGGCGAGCTTCGGGTTGCGCAGGATGTCGTTGACGCCGAGGTCGATGACGACGGCCTTGACGTTCGTGCGGTCGAGGACGTCGCGGCCGAAGCGGGCCACACCGGCCTGGTTCTCGGCGGGCCGGCCGAGGCCGTCGGCGAGGACCTGGTTGCCGCTGATGCCCTGGTTGACGATGCTGTAGCGGGGCACGTCGGCGGTGCCGGCGGAGGAGCGCACCCGGTCCGAAAGGATGTCCGTCCAGCGGCTGTTGGCGCCGACGGTGGAGGTGATGCCGTCGGTGAGCGAGTCGCCGAAGGCGACGACGGTGCCCGCCGACTCGTTGCTGAGCACGTCGAGAGCGGTCAGATAGCGCCAGTACGGGGTCTGCTCGGCGTACGGCGTGCCGCTCACGTCCTCCGTCCGGTCGCCCTCGGCGACGTAGGAGATCTGCTGGGCGTGCGGGTGGTAGGTGACCGGTCCGGACGGGATCGGCGAGTACGTCGTCACGAGGACGTCCGCGTCGTGCGGGATCTCCACGCGTACGGCGTCGCTCAGGACCTGCTGTCCGGGCTGGATGATCACCGAGAGGCTGCCGCCGAAGGTGAGGCGGCGCATGGTGCCGGTCGCTGCCGCCGCGTTGTTCACGGCCGCCGCCACGGCGAGGGAGGCGTGGGTGATGGTCAGCGGCTGCTGTCCGTAGAGATTGGACAGCGTGATGCGGGCACCCGTACCTCCGGCGCCCGCGTGCACGACGTTGCGGACCGAGCGGCCCGCCATGCCGCCCGTCTCGGTGCCGGGTTCGGCTCCGACGGGGGAGGCCGACCAGGAGCCGACCCAGGAGCCGGTGGAGGCGGGGGCGGCCGACGGGTGCGAGGTGCGGCCGCCGGCGAGAGTGTTGCGTGCGGTGCCGTCGTCGGCTGCGGCGCCGAGGTATATGGCGCCGGAAATGACCACGATCACAGCGATGATCGCGGACAGCAAGGCATAACCGTGACGCTTGGTCATGCGGTGCGGGTCTCCTCGGGCGATGGGAGCCCGAGGCTCCGATGTGATGACCCCATGATGCGTCATGGAGCAGGGGGCAGCTGAACAGGACCCCCCATTGGGCCGCGGAGTTCCCCAGTGACTTCCCCCCTCCGGACAGACGCCGGGAACTCTTGTTCCGTTCCAGGAGTCGGTCAGGAAGGGACAATGTTTGTAGGGGGACCGTGAACGGGTGGAGTGGATGGAACGCACAAAACCGGATGAAACGAGTGGCGTAGGGCATGATGCCCGGCCGGGCGCCGCCGATAACGCGGCGGTGCCCGGCCGGGCTGCCGGCAGTGGAGCCGCCGCTCCCGCCCCGGTGGGCCGCGCGATGACGTCCTTCAGCCCCGCCGACGAGGAGAAGCAGCGCGGCGTACGCCGTATGAAGCTCACCGCGACCGGCCTCCTGCTGTTCGTGGCCGTGGTGTACGTCCTCGCGAAGTGGGCGTCCAACGCGGGTGCGGGCGCCTGGGCGGGGTACGTCGCGGCGGCCGCGGAGGCCGGCATGGTGGGCGCGCTCGCCGACTGGTTCGCGGTCACGGCGCTCTTCCGCCACCCGCTCGGCCTGCCCATCCCGCACACCGCGATCATCCCCACCAAGAAGGACCAGCTCGGCGTCTCGCTGGGCGAGTTCGTCGGCGAGAACTTCCTGTCGTCCGATGTCGTACGGCAGCGGTTGCACGCCGTCGGCATCGGCAGCCGGCTGGGCGCCTGGCTCGCCGAACCCGAGCACGCCGACCGGGTGACGGCCGAGCTGGCCACCGCGCTGCGCGGCGCCCTCACGGTGCTGCGCGACTCCGACGTCCAGGCGGTGGTGGGCGAGGCGATCACGCGCCGCGCCGACGCCCAGGAGATCGCGCCCGGCATCGGGAAGATGCTGGAGAAGGTCGTCGGGGACGGCGGTCACCGGCGGGTCGTCGACCTCGTCTGCGTCCGCGCCCACGACTGGCTGGTGCTGCACAGCGACTCCGTGATGGACGCGGTGCAGGGCGGCGCCCCCGGCTGGACCCCGAAGTTCGTCGACAAGAAGGTCGGCGAGCGGGTCTACAAGGAACTGCTCCGCTTCGTCACCGAGATGCGCGACGCCCCCGCCCACCCGGCCCGCGGCGCCCTCGACCGCTTCCTCACCGACTTCGCCTCCGACCTCCAGTCCGACACCGACACCCGCGCGCGCGTGGAACGCCTCAAGGGCGAGGTGCTCGGCCGCGGCGAGGTCCAGGACCTGATCGCCTCCGCCTGGACGGCCGTACGCTCGATGATCGTGTCGGCCGCCGAGGACGAGCGCAGCGAGCTGCGGTTGCGCGTGCGGGCCTCGCTGCTGTCGCTGGGCGCCCGGATGGCCGTCGAGCCGAAGATCCAGGCCAAGGTCGACGGATGGGTGGAGGGCGCGGCCGTGTACGTCGTGACGACGTACCGCAAGGAGATCACCTCCCTCATCACGGACACGGTCGCGGGCTGGGACGCCGAGCACACCACGAAGAAGATCGAGGCCCACATCGGCCGTGACCTGCAGTTCATCCGGATCAACGGCACGGTGGTGGGGTCGCTGGCGGGGCTGCTGATCTACGTGGTGTCGCGGGCGCTGGGGGCGTAGCGGCGGTGCTCGCGGGACGCACGGGACGGAGGCGTTGCCGCACACGGATGGCGTGAAGGCGCTGCTCGCGGGCACTCGGACACGGTTCGCCCGACGAGGAGGGGAGCCCATGTCCAGCGCCGACATGCAAGTGCAGACCGGAACGGTGACCACGTCCATCCCCGCCCGGCTCGACCGCCTCCCGTGGTCGCGCTGGCACTGGATGATCGTGGTCGGGCTCGGCACGGTGTGGATCCTGGACGGCCTGGAGGTCACGGTCGTCGGCAACATCGCGGGCCGGCTCTCCGAGCCGGGCAGCGGACTGCCGATCTCGTCCGCACAGGTCACCGGTCTCGCCGCGGCGCTCTATGTCGCCGGAGCCTGCACGGGCGCGCTCTTCTGGGGCCGGCTCACCGACCGCTACGGCCGCAAGAAACTGTTCATGATCACGCTCGTGGTCTATCTGGCGGCCACGGCCCTGACGGCCGTCTCCTTCGAGTCCTGGTGGTTCTTCACCTTCCGCTTCCTCACGGGCTTCGGCATCGGCGGCGAGTACGCGGCCATCAACTCCGCGATCGACGAGCTGATCCCGGCCCACTTCCGCGGCCGGGTCGACCTGATCATCAACGGCAGCTTCTGGGTCGGCGCGGTCGGCGGCTCGCTCCTGTCGATCGTCGCGCTGAACACGGACGTGTTCGCCGAGAACGTGGGCTGGCGACTGACGTTCGCCCTCGGCGTGGTGCTCGGCCTGGTTATCCTCCTCGTCCGCCGCAACGTCCCCGAAAGCCCGCGATGGCTGCTGATCCACGGCAGGGAGCGGGAGGCCGAGCAGGTGGTCGCCGCGGTGGAGGAACGCGTCCGCGAGGAGCGCGGCGGGCGCGAACTCCCGGAACCCGCCGGGGAGATCACCATCGAACAGCGCAAGACCATCGGCTTCCTCACGATCGCCCGCACGGTCTTCGCCGACTACCGCAGGCGCGCCGTCCTCGGCCTCTCCCTCTTCGTCGGCCAGGCCTTCCTCTACAACGCCATCACCTTCGGCTTCGGCGCGATCCTCACGACGTTCTACGACGTCTCCACGTCCGACACCGGCTACTACTTCGCCGTCATCGCGGTCGGCAACTTCCTCGGCCCGCTGCTGCTCGGCAAGCTCTTCGACACGGTGGGGCGGCGGGTGATGATCTCCTCGACGTACCTGCTGTCCGGGATCCTCCTCTTCGGCACGGCCTGGCTCTTCGACCAGGGCTCGCTGAGCGCGGTGACCCTGACGGCCTGCTGGTGCGTGGTGCTGTTCTTCGCCTCGGCGGGCGCGTCGAGCGCGTACCTGACGGTCTCGGAGATCTTCCCGATGGAGACCCGAGCCCTCGCCATCGCCTTCTTCTACGCCATCGGCACCGCCGCGGGCGGCATCAGCGGACCGCTCCTGTTCGCCGACCTCACCAAGACAGGCAAGGTCGGCGACACGGTCCTCGCCTTCCAGATCGGCGCGGGCCTGATGTGCGCGGCGGGGCTGGTCGCGGCGGCACTGGCGGTACGGGCCGAACGGCGCTCCCTGGAGGACATCGCCAAGCCGCTCACGGCCGTGGCGACTCCCTAGGAAACGGTGGAACCCAGGGCCGTCTGAGTACGCGTACTCTGTCGAGCCGTCCGCACGCGCGCAACTCTCGTACGCATGACCGAGAAGCTGTTGAGCCCTCTGCGAACGCGCCGCTGGCCGGAACGCTGGCTGACGCGCGTACTCGGCGCCGCCCTGTCCTGCGCGGCGTATCTCGTCTGCCTCCCCTGGGACCTGCGCAACCGCGTCCAGCTCCCCGGGTCCGACACGGAGACGACCCCGATGACGGGCATCGGCGTCCTGCTCCTGGGCGCCGCCCTGCTCCTCCTGGCGGCCTACTTCGGCCACCGGGACGCGCTCGGCTGGCCGCTGCTCCTGGTTGCCGTGCCCCCGGCGGCGCTGATGTACGTCTCGCTGAGCGCACACCCCGGCCCGCCGGACGGGTTCGCGAACGCGTGGCCCCTGGCGTGGGGGTTCTTCACCCTCCTCATCGCGGCCGGGGTGTTCGTCGCGGCCGTCGTGGCACGGCAGTTCAGGGCAGACTCGGCGGACGAGGAACTGATGCCGGCGCAGCGGTCGTCATGACCGGCGATCGTGATGACCAATGGTCTTATCGCGATGACCAGTGGTCCTATCGTGATGACCAGTGGTCTTGATGACCGGCGGTCGTGATTTTTGAGGAGAGGTTCGTCATGACCATCCGCAGAGTCGTCCCGAACGTCCAGGTCGAGTCCGAGAAGGCCATGGTGAACAACCGTGACTTCTACGGCCTGTTGGGCTTCGAGGAGGTCATGAACCTGGGCTGGGTCAGGACCCTCGCCTCCCCCTCCAACCCCACCGCGCAGATCAGCTTCCTCACCGAGGAGCGCACCGCGCCGGTCGTGCCCGACCTGAGCGTGGAGGTCGAGGACGTCGACACCGTGTACGCGGAGGTCGTCGCCTCGGGCGCGGAGATCGTACGGGAGCTGCGGGACGAGGAGTGGGGCGTAAGGCGCTTCTTCGTGCGGGACCCGAACGGCAGGGTCGTGAACGTGCTGGGGCACCGGGACCGAGTCACCGGTGCCGCCCGCTGATCACTGGCCGAAGAAGTACTGCGAGCCCTTCTGGATGAAGTACGACGCGTAGACGCGACCGAGCGCGGGCTTGCCGCGGTACATCCCGACGTACTGCTGCGTGCTGTCCACCACGACCGGCCGCGTCATGCAGGCGAACTTGATGCGCTGCTGGGCCTCCGCCCAGTGGACGGCGGCAGGATCGACCCGGTCGCTGACCAGCAGCGGGAAGGCGCCGATGCCGTTCTGCAGGCCGACGGGCAGGCCGCCCTTGTTGTCCTTGGCGTACTTCATCACCTGGTCGGTGAAGCCCTCGATGGCGGGGACGGTTATCTCGGGGACCGCCGCGGCCACGGTGAACAGGTGCAGCCGTGTCGCCATCCAGCTCATGCGGAAGTCGGCCCGCCGCCCCACGAGGACGGGCACACCGGCCCAGTCCTCCCACCGCGTCTCGCATCCGTCGGCCGTGAGCCTGCTCTGCACCGAGGCGAGATAGGCCTGCGGCGCCGGCTGTCCTTGCTGCCCGTGTCCTGGCACCTGTCCGTACATGGGCGGGATCCTATGCCCCGGGTGCGCGGGTTCCTATGCCCCGGTCGTGGACCCGGGCCGAATGATCATCAGCACGGTGACGGTGGCCCAGAGAAGGTTGAAGATCCCCGTGAACATGGCGAGCCGGACGGCCGCCGCGGGGTCGCCGCCGCCGTCGACGAACACGTTCTGCCGGGGCAGCACCAGAGCGACGAGGACCAGCGCGGCGAGCGCCGTCAACGCGATCGAGACGACCAGCCAGGCGTCCCCGAGCACCCCCATGTTGCTCGCCGTGGCGAACCCGAAGACGGGGACGACGACGCCGACGGCCGCGTACACCCGGCAGATGCGGTGCAGCAGCCGTACGGTCTCCGCGGCCCCCACGTCATCCGGGTCGGCGAGGGCTTTGCGCGCGCTGGGCGGGAAGAGGCTCGCTGCGACGGTCACGGGTCCGACGGCGACGATCGCGGCGATGACATGGACGGCGAGGAGGAACTTGGTCACGGGGTGACGCTAGGTGCACGGCGGATCTTGCAGAAGTGGCGGTTTTGCCAGGGTGTGACGGATTCTCGCCAGGGGTTCCAGGGGCTCGTGCCTGCGCCGAAGCGCAGGGGGTTCGCTGATGCGACGTGTACGACGACTTGGCCATAACCCGTCGGATGCCTACGCTCTCGCCATGCACACTGTGGCCGTACTGGCGCTGGACCAGGTGATTCCGTTCGACCTCTCCGCCCCGATCGACACGTTCGGCTGGGCCAGGCTGCCGGACGGGCGGGAGGCGTACAGGGTCCGGGTCTGTGCCCCGGCGGAGGAGGTGAGCGCGGGCTCGTACAGCCTGCGCGCGCCCTACGGCCTCGACGCGCTCGCGGACGCCGACACGATCGTGCTGCCCGGGGTCGCCGACCCCACGGTCCCGCTGCCGCCGGGGGTGGCGGAGGCCCTGCGCGCGGCGGCGGCGAACGGCACACGGATCGCCTCCGTCTGCGTCGGCGCGTTCGTCTTCGCCGCCACGGGACTCCTGGACGGGCTGCGCGCGACCACGCACTGGTTCGCGGCGCAGGACCTGGCGGAGATGTACCCGGCGGTGACGGTCGACCCGAACGTCCTGTACGTCGACAACGGGCAGTTCCTGACCTCGGCCGGCGCCGCCGCGGCCATCGACATGTGCCTGCACATGATCCGCAGGGACCACGGTTCCGCCGTGGCCGCGCATGCCGCCCGGATGGCCGTCGTACCCCTCGAACGGGAGGGCGGCCAGGCCCAGTTCATCGTCCACGACCGGCCTCCGGCCCCGGCCGGCGCCACGCTGGAACCCCTGCTCGGATGGCTGGAGGACAACGCCGACCGCGACCTCGCACTGGACGACATCGCGGCCCACGCCGGCATGAGCGCCCGTACCCTCAACCGCCGCTTCCGCGAGCAGACGGGGACGACACCGCTGCAGTGGCTGCACCGTGCGCGGGTGCGCCGGGCCCAGTACCTCCTGGAGACCACCGCGTACCCCGTCGAACGCATCGCGGCGCAGGCGGGATTCGGCTCCCCGACGGCGTTCCGGGAACGCTTCAAGAGGGTGGTGGGGACGAGCCCGTATGCGTATCGGCGGGCGTTTCAGGGGGTTGAGGGGGTGTAGTTGGGGGGTCGGCTGACTTGGATCTGCTGGGGTGGGCTGGGCTGGGTTGAGGTACGGCTTCCGGGGGCCGGGCTGATCAGGCGTGCCGGTCGGCGACCGCCCAGGAGGCGAGGGCGACGGCTCCGGCGACGCCGAACACGGCGGGCCAGGCGCCGACCTTCTTGGCCAGCGGGTGGGACGCGCCGAAGGCGGCGACGTACGCGACGGTCAGCGCACCCGCGGCCCTGCCGCCGGCCTGCTGCCGCCACTGCTGCGCGGCTGCGGCTCCCGCGGCGGCCAGGACGACCCCGCCGAGCTGCCGCTTCTTGGTCCAGCGGGCTACGCCGTATCCACCGATGAGCCCACTCGCGGCCACCGCCGCGGCCGGTACCTTCGCCATTTTGCTGCCTCCCGCTGCTGCGTCTGTCGATCGAACCGAGGCTAACGCTCTCGCGGGGCCACGCCACTGCCGCCCTCGCCGTCGCGCCCGTCTCTTGCCACAGGCGTACTCCGAATGTCCTTCCTCCCTCGGGGAACCCGACGGCTGAGCACGGCTCAAGCGCTGCTGACGCGCAAGTACCTACGCTCGCGAAGCCGAGCCGCGTTGGCAGGGATCGGATTCGGATTCGGATCGGAATCGTAGGAGAAGACACACGATGAGCATCCTGAGCAGCGCGGACCCCACGAGTCCGGCGAACACGATGAACACGACGGACGCGATGAGTTCGCTGAGATGGAGTGAGCTGGTCGAAGTGGTCCGGCAGTCCGGCCAGTACCTCTCCGAGTCGGAGGCGGAGCGCGTCATCCGTATCGTGCTGTCCGCGCTGGGCGGCCACGTGCACGGCGACGTACGCGACGAGCTGGCGAGCCGGCTCCCCGAGGAGGCGGGCCGGCTCGTCGCGACGCAGCTTCCGGCCACGCGGCGCCTGACCGCCGCGCAGTTCGTCGACAGCGTCGCGGCCCGCATCCTGGGCGCCACCCCGGCCACGGCCCGCTGGGACGTCACGTCGGTGCTCAGCGTGCTGCCGAAGGCGGTGGGCAACGAGGTCATCGACCAGGTCCTGGAGCAACTGTCCTCCGGCTATGCCCTGTTGTTCGGCAGGGCGGACCTGACGTTGGCGACGTGAGAGTGGTGACGTGACGTGACGTGACAGCGGTGACGTGAGGCCGCCGGGCTGATGCCGACGGCCTCACACCGCTTACGGTGGCCGTCCGGCCGCGCGCGGACATGGACCGGAAGCCGGAAGCCGGGAGACGGAAGCGGGGAGACGGAAGCGGGAAGCCGGAAGCCAGAAGCTGGAATCCGGGAAGCCGGAATTCGGGAGGCGAAACCGGCATCCGCCAGCACCGGCTCCCGGTCCATGCCCGCCGCACGGCCCGGTGCCCGACCCGACGGCGGAAGACAAGACATCGTGCAGACCCCTCACCCCGAACCCCGCACCCTCACGCTCACCACCGAGGACACCACCCGTCTCGCCTACCGCGACCACCACCCACGGCCTGGGACCACCACCCCTCCTCCCCGGCCCCCACTTCTCCTCCTGCACGGCCTGGCGGGCCACATGGGCGAGTGGGACGACGTACTCCCGCTGCTCCTCGCGGACGGCCACAGAGTGGTGACGTACGACGCCCGGGGCCACGGGGCGAGCACCCGCCGCCCGCGGGACATGACCCGAGCGGCCTGCGTACGGGACACGGTGACGCTCATCCGCGAACTCGCCCTGGCCCCCGTGACGTTGGTGGGCCAGTCCCTGGGCGGCCTCACGGCACTCCTCACGGCGGCCGCGCACCCGGAACTGATCCATTCCCTGATCCTGATCGAGGCGGGCCCGAACGGCCCGAACCCGAACCTCCCCACGGAGATCGCGGCATGGCTGGACAGCTGGCCGACCCCCTTCAAGTCCCCTGCCGCAGCAACCGACTTCTTCGGCCACGAGGCCTGGGCACGGAATCTGGAACAGCGCGAGGACGGCTGGCACCCCCGCCTGGACCGCGACACGACGATCGCGGCGATCACCGAACTGGCCACACACGCCTACTGGTCCGAGTGGACCCGGATCCAGTGCCCCACCCTCGTCATCCGCGCCGCCAACGGCACCATGCCCCCGACAGAGCCCACCCAAATGCACTCCCACCGCCCAACCACCCAACTCACCGTCATCCCCGACGCAACCCACGACGTACACCTGGACCAGCCGGAACGGCTGCACGCGGCGATGACGGCGTTTTTGGCGAGGTGATGGCGGGTCCCCCGCCCCGACGCAGGTGACCGGCGGCCGGTGGACGGACGCGTGTGTATGTTCCCCGCTATCTCGATTGAGGCACCGCGGTGACAGGATCCCCAGCGCGATCAGCGCGATCAGCGCGCTCGGAGGACTCGGCAGGCACGAAAACGCTCAGGCAATAGCTGGTCGGCTGTACCAGGCGGCCACAGAACACATCGATGCGGATCATCGAAGGGTCGATCGACTGATGCTCAGCCAGGAAGCGGCTTTTGAAGGCCCGGAACTCGGCCTCGTCCTGGGTCGAGAAGATCCGCTCCCATCGACCGTCACGCTCCTCGTACGCGGCTCTTGCACGCTGACTCCGCGCCTCCTGCTGCCGCTTCCTCTTCCGCTGCCCAGGCATGCCCAACAGCTTGCTGGACAGCCGGCCCTACGGCAACGGAGATCGCCCGACACCCCACGGTTCCGCCGACCCCAGAGCACCAACGAAAGCTCGCCAGGCCCGCGCCCGAACCCCGACGACCGGTCCATCACCCTGTTTGGAGTCCCGCACGAGCGTGCCGTCGCCTGTGCGCGAGCACTCCACGCATTCGCCTCCCGCACCGTTGCTGTAGGAGGACTTGAACCACGCTGTGCTGCTCTCGGCCCGGGAGTCGGGAGTGTTCATCTCGCGTATTCCTTCAGAACGGATTCGATGAGCTGGATCGAGCGTTGGGGGCTCAGGGCTGCTGCTCGCAGGCCGTCGAAGGCCCTCGTGTACTCACGCACATGATGCTCGCCTTCCAGATAGACGGCATCGGTGATGCCGTCCCGGTACACGAGGTCCGGGTCCTCGCGATCCGGGAATCCCAGCATGGTGAAGGAGCCCGTGGCCGGATAGGTGCCTGAATCGAAGGGCAGGATCTGCAAGGTGACGCTAGGCAACTCGCTTGATTCCAGGATGCGTTCGAGTTGATCCCGCATCAAGGCGCGATCTCCGATGACATTGCGCAGTGCGCCCTCGTTCACGACGAACCACGCGTCCGGGGCCTCGGGTCGGGTGAGCAGGGTCTGACGCTCCATGCGGACGCGAACCGCCCGGTCGATGTCCTCGGCGGACATGTGGGCGCCGGTCTTGTGGAGTTCACGGGTGTAGTCCGCGGTCTGCATGAGACCGGGCAGCAGCTCGCACTGGTACTGGCGAAAGGTGGAAGCGTCCTGCTCCAGGCCGATGTAGATGTTGAACCACTCGGGAACCCCGGCGCCGTGCACCTGCCACCAGCCACGCGTCCTGGCCTGCCGCGCGAGTGACTTGAGGAACTCGCGCAACTCGTCGCTGGTTCCGTAGAACCGACACAGAGCGTCGATGTCGGACGGCTGGATCCTGCCGCTGCCGGTCTCCATGCGGTTGACCTTGGAGCCGCTCCAGTCCAGCGCCTCGCCGACTTGAGCGCAGGTGAGGGCGCCCTTCTCCCGCAGCTTCTTCAGCTCGATCGAGAGGCGACGACGGCGAGCCGTCGGCGATCCGGACATCCCAACCTTCTTCCTTGTAGCGGGAGTTCAGTCTCACGCCAAGACGTCTGCTTGCCAATCACTCAGAAGTGGGAATCCCTTCGTGCACATTGCACGACGGGATACGCAACAGCCATTCTGACAGAGCGCGCCACTCAGTGTGAGCGCTCGTAACACTCCGCTGATCAGTTGGGGTCGGCGGCGATGTCGCCCGATTGAGAGGGGTCTCGGTGATTCAGCAGACATGCATGTCGCGGAAGCCGTGGGACTTGGCCTTCGCGGCAGAGCCCGAGGAAGTGGCCGCCCTACGGCGCGTCATGCGACTGCACCTCGACCTCTGGGGTCTGCACGAAGCCATCGGCACGGCCCAACTCTGCGTCAGTGAACTCGTCTCCAACGTGATCACGCACGTGGGCCCCGGCACACCGACCACCCTCGCCGTCTCGATGAACGGCACCCATCTGCGCATCGAAGTCCACGACCCCGACACCCGGGCTCTCCCGACCCTCCTCGACGCGGGCGCCGACTCCGAGGGCGGCCGCGGCATGGCCCTAGTCGACGCCGTCACCGATCGCTGGGGCGTCCAACTCCGCGAGGACCGAAAGGTGACCTGGTGCGAGTTGGCGACGGATCTGACCTCACCGAACGGTCATATCGGAGGCGCGGACGTGACGCGGGCCGAGGCGATCCTGAGCCTGTACGGGGCGGCGACGCCGCCACGCACGTCGAGCCCGTTGAGCGTTGCCGCAGCCGAAGAAGTGGCGATCGACGTCATCGCCGACCTTCTCCACTGGCTTCGGGCACATGGCCGCGACGCGGACGATGCCCTGGACCGCGCGCAGATGCACTTCGAGGCCGAGACGGCCCCGGCAGGTGCAGCATGCGCGTGGCCTGGGAGCGAGCGGTAGCCACGGCCGGCTACGAAGTGACCGAACCCCGACTCCGCTGTGTCCTGCCGTTCGAGGCGGAGGCGGAGGAGAAGCGGCCTGACCAGCGATTCCGGATGTCGGCCGGCCGTCGCTGCTGAAAGCATGGGGCGCGGTTTGCGCGGGGAGGTCGGAGCGGGAGACTGGTCCCATGTCCCCGACCGCTTCGTCCCCGGCTGTCTCCGCTCGCATGAGTCGGCAGGCGTCCCGTGACACCCAGCCGGAAATGACCGTACGTCGTCTGCTGCACGCCGACGGTCTGCGCTACCGGGTGCATTATCCGGTCCCTGGCATGCCGCGGCGGAGCATGGACATCGCCTTCAGCAAGCTGAGGATCGCGGTGTTCCTCGACGGTTGCTACTGGCACGGCTGTCCGGAGCACGCCACCCATCCGCGTGCCAACGCGGAGTGGTGGCGATCGAAGCTCGACCGCAACATTTCACGAGACCGGGAGACGACTGATCGTCTGACTGTCGCCGGCTGGGTGGTGCTGCGGTTCTGGGAGCACGAGCCGGCCGTTGAAGTCGTCGGCCGGATCGAGGCCGAGGTGCTGTCTCGAAGAGCCGCTTTGAACGACTCCTGATTCGCACCGTCCGCACCGTCCGCATCGTGGGCAGCGTGCCGTTGCCGGGTTGTCGTGTGTTGGTCCTTCCGCGTGGGCTTCGTGAAACAAAGATGTCCGCACTGGATTGAGACCATGATTCCGAGTGTCAGGACCTGCCTCGCGCAATATCGTGTAGATGTTGTGTGCACGGGGAGCGTCCCCCGGCGTACTTCAAGGTGTCTGTGTCGCGGATGGGCTGGTCGACGGGGCGCAGCGCCTCGCGGTCCGGTTGGCTCCAGCGAACAGAAACGGGGAACGGTCGACTCCCATGACCGACGAACTCGACGGAATGTACGACACGTTCAAGGCACTGCTCGACTCGTTTCCTCCGGCGGAGGCGGTCAAGCGACTGGAACAGTTCGGCATCACACCGGAAATCGTTGAGCAGATTCGTGAGCGGCACGAGCAGCAGACGATCCGCATCAAGGAGCTCGAGGAACCGCACGCGGTGATCCTGGGCAACCGCGACACCTGGTACACAGGGCCGCAGGCCAAGGACAAGTGCTGGCCGGCGGTCGCCGGCCAACTGCGCAAGGACGGCTGGCCCGAGGACCCGGCGATCAGGAGTCTCGACGACTCCTCGACCCGGGTGGTCTCCCTGCTGAACCATCCGAAGGAGAAGTCGTTCTCCACGCGGGGTCTCGTGGTCGGCTACGTGCAGTCCGGGAAGACGACCAACTTCACTTCCGTCATGGCGAAGGCCGCGGATCGCGGTTACAAGCTCTTCATCGTCCTGGCCGGCATCCACAACGGACTCCGTCGCCAGACCCAGGCCCGGCTGGTCCAGCAGCTCGTGGAGCCGAATCCGTCGATGTGGTCGCAACTGACCGGACTTGAAAAGGACTTCACCCCGACGGAGAACCCCGCTTCGTATTTCGGCAAGAGCAACAGGACCCACGTGCTGTGCGTGGTGAAGAAGAACGCGATGGTCCTGCGCAAACTCGCCGCGTGGCTGGAGAAGGCTTCGACGTACCTCGAGGACTGTCCCGCGCTGATCATCGACGACGAGGCCGACCAGGCCACCGTGGCGACGACGTCGATCAATCCGTTGATCCTGAAAATCATGAGCCACCTGCCCAGGTCGGCATACGTCGGCTACACGGCATCCCCGTTCGCGAACCTGCTGATCGACCCGAGCGCCGAGGACCTGTATCCGAAGGACTTCGTCGTCAACCTGCCCCAGCCTGCCGGGCACTTCGGCACCGAGGTCCTCTTCGGTCGCTACGCCCTCGACGGCGAGGACCCGGAGCAGGTCGACGACGGACACGACATGATCCGCTCGGTACCCAAGGAAGACGTACCTGCGGTGCGCCCCGTGACCAAGGCCGACGTCGAGGGCTTCGAGCCGTACATCACCGACACCCTGCGCCAGGCCATCGAGTACTTCTGGCTGGTTACCGCGGCCAGGCGCGTGCGCGGCGCGGGCAACCCGCACAACACGATGCTGATCCACACCAGCGTCAACACGTCGGTCCACAACAGCTTCAAGAGGCCTCTCGAGTTCCTGCGCAAGCGTGCCGCCCAATCGCTGGAGAGCCCCGACTATCTCGCCGGACTGCGCGCCTTGTGGGACACGGAGACCAAGCGCGTCCCGGCTGAGGAGTTCGGCGAGACGAAGGTGCCGTTCGAGGAATTGGTGCCGCAGTTGCCCGGGGTGCTCGACAGCTGTCGCATCATCATGGACAACTCCAGCAGTGAGGACCGGCTCGACTACGAGAACGGCCCCGTCGTCGCGATCGCGGTGGGCGGCAACACCCTCTCGCGAGGACTCACCCTCGAAGGGCTGTCCGTCAGCTACTTCGTCCGTTCCGTCTCGGCGTACGACACCCTGCTCCAGATGGGGCGCTGGTTCGGCTTCCGCAACGGGTACGCCGACCTGCCGAGGACCTGGATGACCGACGAGCTCGCCGAGTGGTTCCGGCATCTGGCCACGGTCGAGACCGAGATGCGCCGCGACATCGACATCTACATGACCGAGGACGAGAACCCGCGGACCTTCGCCGTACGCCTGCGCACGCACCCCGCCCTGCGCGTGACCGCGGCCGCCAAGATGCGTGACGCCGTAGTGGCCGCTTCCTCGTACGGCGGCCAGCGGGTCCAGACCCACTACTTCCACACGAACGCCGAATGGCTGCGCGGGAACAGCGACGCGGCCCGCACGCTGGTCGTCGCCGCCGCATCGAACGCGCGTCGTGTGGAGGAGCGGGCCGCGGAGGGCAGGTATGTCTTCCGCGACGTGCCGCACGACTTCGTGCTCGACTTCCTGGCGAACTACCGGTTCCACAAGAAGTCCCCGGAGAACGACGCAAAACTGATCGGCAACTACATCCGCAAGCGGGTCTCCACTGCCGGTTCCCTGGGCCGCTGGAACATCGCCATCGTGGGCAACCCTGCAGGGAAGGGCGAGGACTTCACCTTCGCGCCCCACGTGACCGTCGGTCGGAACAACCGTGCCCGCCTTGCCCTGTCCAACCCTGACCCGGACTTCGCCGACATCAAGACCCTGATGAGCCGCAGGGACGCGGCGCTCGACCTCACGGGGGACACAGGGAAGCTCAACGAGGCGGGTATCACGGAGGAACGGCGCAAGCAGCTCCCCGACACCGGTCTGCTGGTCCTGTACCCGATCGACAAGGTGTCCGACCCCGGCCCGTCGAAGCCGCTTCGTGCGCCGCTCGACGCCGAGGAGCACGTGATCGGCGTCGGTCTGGTCTTCCCCGACCCGCGGAACGGCGACAGCACCGTGGAGAGCTACATCTCCGCGGACCTGTCCAACGTGCGCATCGAGATCGAGGAGGAGGACTACAGCCTCGTCGACGGTGAGGACGCATGAACGAGGACGAACTGCGCAGCCTCGTCGAGCAGCAATGGATCGAACTCGATGCCGAGCAGAGCACGGGGGAGCATCGGCTGCGGGTCGCGGAGCTGTCCGTCGCCGGTACCGGCCCGCTGGCGGTGGCTGTCGACCACGACGGACACCGTCATCTCCTGGTGCCGATCCACTCGCACATAAAGGTTCGTACCGGTCTGGACGGGCCGGTGCTCCGGCTGCGCAAGCGTCCCCTCGAGGACGCGGAGACCTACCAGACCTATGCGGATCTGGGCTGCTTGCGGGACGACCTCAACGACCTGTTCACCGAGCTGTGCGTGGACGTGTTGGAGAAGGCCGTCGAGCTGCCGGACAATCCCGTCAAGGCGCTGTACCGGGTGCTCGACCGCTGGAAGTCGCTCTTCCGAACGCAGGGGCCGCCCCTGGGCCCGGAGGAACTCGCCGGACTCTTCGGCGAGTTGACCGTGCTGAACCGTCTCCTTGCGATGGACCCGAGCGCGCACCGGATCTGGCGTGGGCCCGAGGGGTACCGGCACGACTTCTCGGCTGCGACCAATGCCGTCGAGGTGAAGGCGAGCATCGGCAGCGAGGGCCGACGGCCGCGCATCCACGGACTCGACCAGCTCGAAGCCCCGGACGGCGGAACGCTCTGGCTCGCCTGGCTTCGGCTGCACCGCACCACCCCGAACGGCATGGGCACCCGGTTCGTGGAGGCGGTGCACGAAGCCCTCCGCCTCTGCGACGACGAGGGAGCCCTGCTCGAACTACTCGCGAAGGCCGGCTACAGTCTCGCCGACGCCGACCTCTACGACGACGTATGTTTCGCGATCGCGGAGGAGCGGTGGTATCAAGTCGACGCGGACTTCCCCGGATTGACCGGCAAAGCGCTCGCCACGGCAGGCATGACCGTGTCCGTCCTGGACGTCGAGTACACCATCGACCTGTCCGGTGACATCCCCGCGTCGATGGAGCCCGAACAGGTGTCCCAGATGATCGAGAACCTGGTCCAGGAGCCCGCGTGACCGAGCCTCACTGGTTCTCCCAGCCCTATCCGCCTGAAGGCGCCAGCGCCGCCGAAGGCATCCGCAACCAGCTCGGACGCCCGGAGCTCGACCTGCTCACCATCCTGGTGCGCGAGTCCGCCCAGAACAGCTGGGACGCCCGGATCGAGGGGCTGCCCGATCCGGTCGACTACCGCATCGACATGTGGACGGTCGGCCCGGCGCACGCCGCAGCATGGCGTGAGCTGCTCCTCGACGGCGCGCCCATGAGCGCGGAGCACTTCCCGTTGCGGGAGACGCTCAAGCGCCGTCCTGCCCGTGTACTGGCCGTCTCCGACCGCGGTACCCGAGGACTCGGCGGCCCCACGCGCGCCGACGACGCCATCGGTCCCGAGCGTGACTTCGTCTCCTTCATCCGCAACATAGGGGAGCCACGGGACACCGCACTCGGCGGCGGGACGTACGGGTTCGGCAAGGGCATCTTCTACTTGCTGTCGCAATCCGGAACCGTCCTCGTCCACTCCCGCTGCCGCACGCCACAGGGCGGCTATGAGACTCGGCTCATCGGCTGCACCTTGTGGAAGAGCTACGTGGCCCGGGAGGGCGACGGGGAGCGGCGATACACCGGCCGCCACTGGTGGGGCGACTCCTCGGGAGACGTCGTCGAGCCGCTGGTCGGCCCGGCGGCCGAGGCCGCTGCCCAGCAGCTGGGGCTTCGAGCGTTCGGGCCGGAGGAGACCGGGACGACCATCGTCGTCATCGACCCCAACCTGGACGAGCTCGAACCGACCGCGGCGGCCGACTACTTGGCAGAGACCATCGCGTGGCACCTCTGGCCGAAGATGATCTCCGTGGAGGGCAAAGCCCCGACCATGCGTTTCTCGGTGACGTGCGACGGCGTCGATCATCCTGTGCCCGACCCCCGGCACGCCCGTCCTCTGAACATGTTCGTTGCCGCGTACGAGAAGATGACGGGGCCGGAAGGCCGCGATCTGGCGTGCCTCAAACCAAGGCAGTATCTCGGGCGACTCGGGGTGGAGAAGCGGATCATGCCGCCTCTGGAGCCCACGCGCGCCTCGCGCATGCTCGACATAGAGGACCTTGTGCACCATGTCTGCCTGATGCGGCCTGCGGAGCTTGTCGTCACCTATCACCCGGGGCCGAAGCCGCCGAGCGTGAATCAGGGTTATGCCGGGGTCTTCCGTGCGGACGAGGCCATGGACGAGGTCTACGCGAAGGCCGAACCGCCCACGCACGACGCCTGGCACCCGCAGTCGCTGGACAGGCCGCAGAGCACCTTCGTCAGAACGACCTTCCAGCGCATCGGCGAGTCGCTGAACGACCTGTTGTCCCTGACCGGGGGCGCTCGTTCCGGTGCGAGCAATGTCGCCTTGGGAGCGGCCAGTTCGTTCTTCTCCGGATTGGTGGGCGGAGCCTGGGGCATCGGAGGGGCCACGGCCTATTCCAAGCCGGACGGCACCGCCACGCGTGCCTCGAAGCAGGGGGAGAGCTCACGCCGTTCGGCGGGCCGCGCCGCCGCGAAGGGGGCGTCGTCCGATCGGGAAGAGGGATACGCGACCGGCAGTGCGGCTGATTCCGGTGCAGACCAGGAGTCGTACGGATCAGGGGACGGAGAGAAAGGCACCGGACGGAGGCGCCCGCGTGTGCAGTACGTGGGGGAGCCGTACTACGAGGATCGCGCCGACGACGAACTGCTCGTCCAGGACTTCCGCCTGCCCGTGGACGGTCCGCAGCGGGTCCGCATCGACCTCGCCGTCACCCTCCCCGGAACGGGCGGGCGCGAGACCGATCCGCCGATCGGGGCGAGCATGCCCGTGCTCGTCGGCTGGGAGGACGGCGACGGCCGTGTGCACCCGGCCGACGCGTATGTCATCGACGGCGGCGAGACGGTGTGGCGTGCCCTCGTACGCCCGGCACCGGACACCATGACCGAGATCGGTATCAAGGTCGAGGCGGTGAAGGAGTCGTGACCCGCCGAGTTCTCCCGTACCGCGTCCCGTCCGAGGACGTGGTCACCGCCCAGCCATGGCTTCTGGTGACCGAGGACGGCGAGGTCCCGATGCCGGAGGCGTTGCCGGACTGGGACTACCGGATGGACCTGCACCTTCGCAGGACCGTCAGCGTCGATCTCGATGGTGCGCGCTCCCAGTCGGGCCTTCCGCCCGATGCGGCGCTGACACTCGCCGTGGTGTGGACGGCCACCGGCTCCAACCTCAGTGGGCCGGCGGAGCACGCGCGACTGGACGACACCGGTGCGATCACCGCGGAGTTCGACATCGTCCTGCGTGGTGCGGACCTCGGCGGCCTGCTCGTACTGGACACCGCCCTGGTTTTGGCCCAACGTCGTCCCGACGCCCGTCCGTCCTCGCCCCGTCGTGCCGGCTCGGTGCTGTGGAGCGATCGAGAGGAACTGCGCCTGCAGGGTGACGCACCACAGTTCCCCATGGCCGTGATCGACTTCTCGCTGACGTCGTTCCCCGACAACGCCGCATGGCACCTGCAGATCAGCGGGGGCCTGGAGAGCGCCACCATGGGCTCGCTGCTCCTGCTGGTCAACGAGCGGAACTCCGTCACCGCCACGGCGTTCGAGAACGCGGGCAAGCCCCGCCCGATCGACCGGGTCGTCCTTTCCGCCGTGTACGCGGACGCCGCCCGCGTCATGATCGAGCACGCGTTGGCCAAGGACGACTTCGTCGACGACGGCGACTTTCCGGAGGGTTCGCTCGGCGCGACCATGATGAGCCTCTTCGACCGGCTCTTCCCGGAGCAGCTGATCACCGACGTTCGTCTGCGCCAACGACAGTCACCTGCTCTGTTCGCCTCGGACCTGCAGGCGGCGGTCAAGATCTTCGAGGTGTCGTGATGAGCTTCCTCTACCCCCGACTGCTCGCAGAGCAGGCCAAACCGCTCTTCAAGGAATACGAGCATCTGCCGAGCGCAGACCTGGCCGGCCGCTTCGGCTTCTCCCACGAGTCCGCCGTGTACGTGGCCACCGGCGGCGACAGGGTCTCCACCACCCAACTGCGCGAGTTGCGCACGGGTGTCGTCGACCTGGCCAAGAGCGCCGGCTTCCCTGACGAGTCCGACCGCACACGCAACGCCGAATTCGACCTTCGGCTTGCCGCCCTGCTGCACGCCGAGATGGGCATGGTGCCTGCCGAGGCGGCCTCCCGAGACGTCTGGGCGTTCCTTGCACTCGTCGTCCTCCCGGACGTCGCGTTCTGGCGTTACCCCAAGCCGCCGAAGGACCGTGTCCTCGGAACGGACCTCACTCGGCACGTCTTCGGCCGCCTGTGGTGGCGCGCCCAGCTCGTACGCGCCCCCGACGATCAGGAGCCGTACGGCGCCCTCGAGATCCTGGGTGAGGCGGCGTTCGACCAGATCTACGCCCGCCGTGCCGCGCTCGGCGGCAGTCCGCACATGGTCCGAGCGATTCTGCGTGTCTGGAAGGACCTCGATCTCCATGGTCTGAACGAGCGCGAGACGCTTCGTGACTTCCTCAAGCGACTGCTCCGGCTCGCTCCGTTCGTTCTCTTCGACGGCATCGAGGAGCACGCCCTGGACGACGAACTGCGGGCGGTGGCTCAGGAATCGGTCGATGCGCAGCGGTCCGTGTCGTCGCCCGTGGGGTCAGGCGCGACACAGCGCGCTTCAGTTGTCGGTGCCGCGCCGGATGCGACCTCGCAGGAGACGCCACCCGCGTTGGAGCTCGTCCCGGGGGACCTGGTCGAGGTCCGTCGGCTCCGCTCGGTCGAGATCTGTGCGGGGTGCGGTGCCCAGGCGCTCGGTCTGGAGCAGGCCGGATTCGATCCCGTGGTGCTCATCGACAGCAAGGCCGACGCCTGCTTCACGATCGAGCGGAACAGGCCCGAATGGGACACCATCTGCATCGATCTTGCGCAATTTCCGCTGAACGAGCGACCTGACATCGTCGGCGTGGACCTCCTCAGCGGTGGCCTTCCACGGGTCAAGTCCATGGCCACCGTCGGGCGTGACGAGGACACCGAGGAGCGCAGGGTTCTCCGGACCGCGATCGAGCTGGCACGAGCGGTGAGGCCGAAGGCCGTACTTCTGGAGAACGTCCCGGACCTGGCTGAGAGTTCGGAGTTCGAGGTCGACCGCGAGTGGATGGGAGCCCAGCTCGCGGAGGCCGGTTACCGCACGACATGGAAGGTCCTCGACGCCGCTGACTTCGGCGTGCCGCAACACCGTAGGAGCAGCTTCCTCGTCGCCATGCGGGAGCCGTACTTCTCGCGGTTCTCCTGGCCCGAACCGGATGACGGTCCGACCCCCACGGTCGGCCAAGTCCTCGGCCCGTCCATGTCCTCGCGAGGATGGCTCGCCGCGGAGGAATGGATCAAGGGCGCCGACCGTATCGCGCCGGCGCTCGTCGGCGGCTCCGACCGCAGGGGCGGCGCCGACCTGGGTCCCACCGGAAGCAAGAAGGCGTGGGCCGCGCTCGGCGTGAACGGCAACAGCCTCGGTGATGAGCCTCCCGGCGCGGATTTTCCCCAGGGCGAGATGCCCAAGCTGACCGTGGAGCAGGCGGCACGGATCCAGTCGATTCCCGAGGAGTGGGAATTCGCCGGGGGCAAGACGTCCCGCTATCGGCAGATCGGCCACGCCATGCCTCCGCCACTTGCCACTGCTCTCGGACGCGCCGTCGCAGCAGCCCTACGAAGCTAAGATCGCCCCATGCACGCGTTCGCCCCCAACGACCCCAAGATGATCACCGTCCTAGACCTGTTTTCGGGCTGCGGTGGTTTCACGCAGGGATTTCACGAGTTCCGGCCCGAGGGGGCGGAGGGTGACGGTCCGGTTTTCCGAAGCGTCGCGGCGGTCGAGCACAACGCCGCTGCGGCCGCCACGTACGCGGTCAACTTCGGTGTCGGTAGGCTCGACAAGCGGCTCCCGGCCGCCCGCGTCCACTTGGGGGACATCGAGAAGTGGGAGCCGACCGAGGACGACCTGCATGCGGATGTGGTCGTCGGCGGGCCTCCCTGCCAGGGCTTCTCGGCCCTGAATCGGAACAAGAAGGGCACGGAGCGCAACCGCCTGTGGGAGGAATACGTTCGCATCGTCGCGAAGGTCCGCCCGAAGGTCTTCGTGATCGAGAATGTCGATCGCTTCCTCAAGTCGGATGAGTTCCTCGACCTGCTCAGAGAGGTCGAGGAGGGCGGCAGGCTGGCCGACTACCGGTTGGTCGACCCTCCGGGGCACGTGCCCGCCGACACGGAGGAACAGAAGATCAAGCGTTACCTCCTCAACGCGGCCGATTACGGCGCGGTTCAAGCGCGTCGGCGCACCATCGTCATCGGTGTCCGCAAGGACATCGACGACGGGCATGCGATGTCCTACCCCACCCCCGAGCGCAGGCGCCGCCCGAAGAACGGCGCAGGTCCCGCTGCCCAGACGCTCGAGGGCGTGGGTGCCGAACCCCTCTACTGGAAAACCGTGGACGAGGTCTTCGAGGAGTCCGCGAAACTCCGGCTCCTGGGCACCGAACTCCCCGGTGGCGAAGAGCGCATCGAAGATATCGACTCGGACATTCCCGGCATATTCACGACGGAGGATCTCCACTTCAAGCGCCAACCGACGCAGCTCTCGGTGGCGCGCTACCTTGCCATTCCTCCGGGCGGGAACCGCAAGGACCTGGAGGGCAAGTGGTACACGGTGAACGAGGACGGCGCCTTCGAGTTCTACACCGTGGCATGTCCTGTTGGTGTGAAGACCGCGGTCGAGTACCTGTCGACCAAGAGTTGGGACAACCACCGGACCGGCACCGGTGACGTCATGGGCCGGCTCCGCATCGGCGAGCCGTCCGTCACCATTCGTACGGAGTTCTTCAAGCCGGAAAAGGGCCGCTATCTCCACCCCACGGAGCCCCGCCCGATCACGCATTACGAAGCCGCCCGTATCCAGGGTTTCCCCCGAGATTTCCGCTGGTGCGGCTCGAAGACCGAGATCGCGAAGCAGATCGGCAACGCGGTTCCGATTCCGCTGGGGACGGCGGTCGCCTCGGCTATTTACGCCTGCCTGCGGCACACGGTCTGACCGGAGCGTCCGAGACCACCGGGGCCTCTGGCGGAGCGTCGAAGTCTCGGGGTGCGGGGGTGGCCCCGTGGAGGCCACCCCCGAGCGACGCTAGCTGCCCTGCTTCTTGATGTACGCGACGGCCGTCATGCTGATTCCGAAGACTCCGGCGAAGGCCGTGGCGCCGGCGCCGACCGCTGATACCGGTGACATTCCGAGAGCGGCCAGGAGGAGGCCACCCGTCAAACCCGCGATCACGGACAACAGGAACACGATCACGACTTCGTAGACCCGGTGATTGCACACCGGTACCTGAGTGGACAACGACGATCCTTCCGAGTTCTGTCAGAACATCGGCGCCCGGGTGTTGCAGGGATACATGCACATGCCAGCCGGACGACCCATGTCCACGCACTGAGGTCGTAGCCAGAGTGCTTCGCTTGTGATGCGAGCACCTGGCAGCCACGCAGCGGAACCTGCGTGACGTAAGCGGCACATGTGCGTCCCCCGAGTCTCGTCGTATCCGCCAGTGGCTACTGGGCGGTCTTGCCATTTTACCGCCCAGTGCACACAAGCCGCCCTGGATGCAAGGGAGTTGATGTCCTGATAGCCGCCGTCGAGGACGTGGCAATTGGGCTGGCCCGCCCTGCCGCCCCGACGGTGAGGTTGAGAAACCGCTCGTCAGCGCCCGTCTGCCGGATGTTTTCGGCGCCGTACACGTCTCCTGCGGGACTGGTGTGCCGCCGACTTGATCCATGAATATGGCTCGAACCTGCGCGGAAGCGGCCCGTGCCGAACCGAAACTGCGGCAGCTGTGTCCGATCTTCAGGCTTGGGAGCGACGGCCGCCACTACCGCGTGCGGAAGTTTCTGCGCGAAGGTGAGATCGGTGAAGCCGCAACGGCGAGGGAAGCCGCCGCTTCGGCTGCGGCGCGGCTTCCGGCCCATCCGGGGCCGGCCGTCGTCGAAACGGCCGACCCGGCCTATGACATGTGGCCTATGGCAGGTATGGCATGACCCGGGAGCCCCCGTACAAGCCCCGACGGATCACTACCCGACCCCGTGACACCCCCCATACCCCCGCCCCGACCCACACCAGCACTCAGCCCCCCGCTGCGGAGGCCAAGCCACGGCCAGCCCCCTGGCTGCCAGTGTCGTCGCGTACTGCGGGAGCAGGGTGGTGTCCGACGGGGACAACGCCTCCGACGCGGCGAAGGCTTCGTAGGACGGGACCGTTCCCGTCACGATGCCCAGGTTTGGGGTGCCGGAGGCTGAGAGCTCGCGCAGGGATGCCTCTATGGTCGCGAGGTGTTCCTCGTGGGAGGGGTATTCCGAGGTCAACGACGGGTACGCCGCGAGGAGTTCGGCCAGTTCGTCGGCGGGCCAGTGCAGGACGGCCACCGGGAAGGGGCGGGAGAGCGCTTCGCGGTAGGTGCCGAGTTCGGCGCGCAGGCGGCTGATCTCGGCCGCCAGCTCCGCCGGGTTGTCCGAGCCGAGGGACCAGACGCGCTTCGGGTCGTGGAGTTCGTCCAGTGAGACCGGGGAGGAGTGGAGGGTGTCCGCCAGGGCGTCCCAGTGGTCGTGGGCCATGCCGAGCATGCGGCGGACGCGGTGGCGGCCGTAGAGGAGCGGGTGAGTCGAGTACGGGGGCTCGGGCACGTCCGTCAGGAGGAGCGTCGCGCCCTGCGTGAAGGTGTCCTGCGCCGCCTCCAGCTCGTCGTGGGACTCCAGGGACTCCGCGACGATCACCCAGGGGGCCGGGTCGCGCGGGGACGCGGCGCGGACGCCGTCGATGATCGCGCGGGCCTCCGCCTCGTGGCCGTACTCCCAGAGGTTCGACGCCTTGAGGGCGCGGACCAGGTGGGGGGTCTCCAGCGAGGCCGGAGTGGCCAGCAGGCGGTCGTAGAGCGCGGTGGCGCCGGGGCGGTCGCCGGCCAGTTCCAGGTGGGCCGCGGCCTGCAGGAGCAGGTGCTCGGCGTCCTCGGGATACAGGCCGGCAGTCCGCTCCAGGCGCGCTGCTTCGGCGGTGTGGTCGACGTTCTCGGCAGACGTGTCGGGGCGCATGAGGGACACCGTACTGCGACCGGTGTGCAAAGAAGAGGTAGGGAAGACGTACGTGCAGGTCAGGTGGGTCGGGAAGGTCCAGGGCGGAAGGCCCGGGGCGGGAGCCCCCGGGGGCGTGCCGCGGGACACCCACGGT